>CALFVL010000068.1 GCA_937928425.1 uncultured Verrucomicrobiales bacterium | reverse complement strand
CTACTCCACTACGATCTTACTCGGGTCCCACCTCACCTTGGGATACTCCAGCCCCATCTGATCCATCGCGTGCGTGACAATCTGGCTCACCGCCATATCACGATACCACTTATGATCCGCTGGGACGATAAACCACGGTGCATCGCCCTTACTCGTCCTCTCAAAGACATCCTCATAAGCCGCTTCAAAATCCTCCCAACGCGCCCGATCTGCCAGATCCTCCGGGAAAAATTTCCAATGCTTCTCCGGCCGGTCTAACCGAGACTGCAATCTCCGCCTCTGCTCATCCTTCGAAATGTGGAGGAAAATTTTCAAAATCGTCGTCCCTTCATCCACTAACATCTGCTCAAAGTTCACCACATGCTCATACCGCTTCTCCCACACCTCCTGCGCTGCCAAGTTCTTCACCCGCACCGCTACGATGTCCTCATAATGACTCCGGTTAAACACCGCAATCTCCCCCTTGGCCGGCACCACCTGATGGACCCGCCACAGAAAATCATGTGCAAGCTCCCGCGCCGAGGGCGCCTTAAACGGAGTCACTCTCACCCCCTGCGGATCCACTCGTGAAAATAACTTCCGCACACAGCCATCCTTCCCGCCCGTATCCATCGCCTGCATCACGATGAGAAGCCTCTTCTCTCCCTGGGCATAAAGGACCCGCTGCTGCGCCGCCAACTTCCCTCTTAAGTCCGCAAAAAGTGGCCTCGCCTCCTCCTCCGGCTTCCCTAAAATCCCCAAGGTCTTCGTTGTCAAATTCGCAAGACACACCCTCTCCCCAGGCTTCACAATACAACGTCGCGTAAAATCTTCTCCGAGCATTCTTAAATGAACCTATCTCTCCCCCCTTCTTGCAAGAAAAAGGTCACAATTTCCAAGTTGCCCAATGAGCCCTCATAGGACTCACTCTCATCCTGACATGTCTTCTCACCCCTCTACCACGCTACGAGCTGCCGTCCACATCGGGGCCAGCCATGCCTCGATGATCATTCTTCGAGTCGCAGAAGACGGCAGCAAAGAACGCATCGACTTTCTCGAGAAAAACATCCCACTCGGGCGTGACATCTTCGGGCACGGTTACATCCAGTCCTCCACCATCGAGCAAGCGGTCAAGGTCATCCGTGGCTTCCAAGATTCCCTCGCCGACCTCGGCCTTAGCGACATCCCCCTGCGCGCCGTCACCACCAACACCCTCCAAGAAGCCTCTAATTCAGAAGTCTTTCTAAACCGCCTCCAAATCGCCTGCCAGTGGCACTTCTCCCCCCTTGACGATGGTGAAATGACTCGCCTCGTCTTCCTCAAAACCCGCCGCCGCCTCCGAGACACCCCCTCCATGCAAAAGCGCAACACCATCGTCGCGCACGTCGGCCCCGGTAACGCACGCCTCATCCTCCTTAAAAAAGGCCGCATCGTCCGCTACCAATCATACCGCCTAGGCACTCACCGTTGCTGGGAGCGCCTCCACTCACCGGACCTCACCGGCCAGCCCATCATCCGCTTAATCCGTGAGCAAATTTCCGGCCTCATTGCCCAGATTCACTTCGATTTCCGCGAGGAAGAAATCGAAGACCTCGTCATGATCGGCACCGAGATCCAGATGCTCGCCCCCTACCTCTCTAAGCCTGATAAGACTAAATCGCGCCATCACATCCTCCGTCAACTCACCTCAGAACTTGCCAAACTCACCGAGCCCCAACGCGTCAAAAAATTTCAGCTCGATTACCAAACAGCCGGCCCCGCCCTCCCCGCCCTCGTCATTAACGCCGCCATTGCAGAATCTTTCCAACTCACCTCCCTTCGTGTCTCCAGCTCAGATTACGAAGAAGGCCTCCTCAGTGATCTCGCCCACCCCACCGGTGCTCAAGAGGAACTAAAATCCCAGCTCTTCCACTCCGCCGCCCTCACCGCGAAGCGCTTTGGTGCAGACATGGCACATGCCCGCCACGTCGCCCACCTCTGCTCTCGCCTCTTTGAAGAAACACAGTCCCTCCACCAGCTCCAAGAGCACCACGCCGCCCTCCTTCACGTAGCCGCTCTCCTTCATGAAGTGGGTAACCACATCTCCCCCAAGTCTCATGAACTCCACGGCCTCTACATCATCCGCCACTCAGAAATCTTCGGCCTCAGCGAGCATGACCGCCTTCTCGTAGCCCTCATCACCCGCTATCACCGTAAAGAAACTCCAAATCTCTCCCACCCCTTTTACAGTGAACTCAGCTCAGAAGACCGCATCCACATCGCGAAACTCTCCTCCCTCCTCCGTATCGCAGACGCCCTAGAACGCACCCACTCCCAGCGCGTCAAGGATCTCACCCTCACCCTTACCGAGGGTAAAGCCACCCTAAATCTCAGCGGCCTCATAGATGCCTCCGCCGAGCGCCTCGCCCTCCCCTCTAAAGCCGACCTCTTCCAGAACCTCTTCGGTCTAAAAATCATTCTTAATGAAAACCCTTAAATACGACCCACCTCGTACTTCATCACTCCATGAAACCTCCCTACATTAATCGTGAACTCTCCTGGCTAGAATTTAACCAGCGCGTCCTTAATCAGGCTCTCCGCCCAGACCTCCCCCTTCTTGATCGGGTCAAATTCCTCGCCATCACCGGCTCTAATCTTGACGAGTTTTTCCAAGTCCGTATCGCAGGTCTCCACACCCTTCATAAGTCCGCGCCCACCGTTCGCGACCCAGCTGGCCTCGATGTTGGCGAGCAACTTGCCGCCATCGAAAAGCGGGTCCGCCGTTTTAAAAAAGACCAAGAACGCCTCTTCCAGAAAGACCTCCTTCCCGGCCTCTCCGCCGCAGGCCTCCCGCTCCATAAAGTCACGGACCTTCATTCAGATCAAATTCACCAACTCAGTCAGCACTTTGAAAATCACATCTCTCCCCTCCTCTCACCCCTCCTCCTCACCCCTGAAAATGCCCGCCAGATCATCCCCTCACTTAAAGTCTGCCTCGCCCTCACCATCAGTCATTCTGAGCCCTCAGACGAGCGCATCGTCATCATCCCCCTCCCCTCCACCACTCCTCGCAGCGTCCTTGTGAATGAAGGCGGCTTCGTCCTTCTAGAAGACCTCATCGCCCACTTCTGCTCCTCCCTCTTCCCTGGTGAGAGCATCACCGCTCACACCACCTTCCGACTCACCCGTAACACCGACATCCCCGCAAATGAGGACGAGGCACACGACTTCGCCGAAGAAATCCACCAAGTCATCACCGCCCGTGGGCAGTCCTTCCCCGTCCGCCTCCAAACCTCACAAGATAACAATCTCACCCACCAAATCATCACCCTTCTCCAGCTCGATCTTCATAAGGTCTTCCTCACTAAACACGCCCCCCTTGCCCTCGCCGACCTCTTCTCCCTCGCCCTCGCAGATGGCTTTAATCACCTCCGCAGCTCCCCCATCCACGGCTCAGAATCACCCACTCTAGATCCCACTCACAGCATCTTTCACATTCTGGACCAAGAGCAAGACATCACCCTCGTCCACCCCTACCAGACTTACCGTCCCATCGTCCGCTTCATCGAAGAAGCCTCCCGCGACCCCCACGTCCTCGCCATCAAGCAGACCCTCTACCGCACTGCTAAGAACTCGCAAATTGTCGATGCCCTCATCCACGCCGCTAAATCAGGGAAGCAAGTCACCGTCCTCGTAGAGCTTAAAGCCCGCTTCGACGAAGCCCATAACCTAGACCGCGCAGAAGAACTCCGTAAAGCAGGTGCACAGGTCCTCTACGGAGTAAAAGGGCTAAAGACCCACGCCAAGATCGCCCTCGTCATCCGTAATGAAGACGGCCACCTGAAGCGCTACGTTCACCTCGGCACCGGAAACTATAATGAGCTCACCGCCCGCTTCTACACTGACATCTCCTACCTCACCTGCCGTCCCGAATTCGGCGCAGACGCCTCCATCTTCTTTAACGCCATCACCGGCCGCACAAAGCTGGAAAACTTCCGCGCCCTCATCCCCGCCCCCACTCAGATCAAGCACACCCTCATCAACCTGATCGAGGAAGAGACCGCTCGCGCTCTAGAAGGGGAAGAAGCCCACATCACCGCCAAAATGAACTCCCTCGAAGATCTAGACATGATTAATGCCCTCTACGCCGCCTCCAAAGCCGGAGTCCAAATCCGACTCAACATTCGCGGCATCTGCTGCCTAAAAACAGGTGAACGGAAAGAGGCAAAAAACATCCAAGTCATCTCCATCGTCGACCAGCAACTCGAGCACATGCGCATCTTCCACTTCCACCAAGGAGGCGATCACGCCGTCTTCATCTCCTCCGCCGACTGGATGACCCGGAACCTCGAAAAACGGGTAGAACTCATGACCCCCATCCTAGATCCCTCCTCAAAAAAACTCCTCATCAACATCCTAGCCAGCTCCTTCCGCGATAACCAAAACGCCTACCTCATCCAGACCGATGGGAGTTCAAAACCCATCGAACGTAAAAAAGGCGAGCGTAAATTCCGGATGCAGGACCACCTCGCCCAGCTCTTCGAGCGTAAAGCCGCCGCCGCAGCTCAGGCCAGATCCAGCTCACTAGAGCCCCACCTCCCCAAAACCTAACTCATCCTCAGTGAATGCCCCCGCTACCAGAGAGCACGAGAACACGCCCCTCCTCGACTCGCCATTTCACATTTTTCCCCGCGATCATACAGCCGTAGATCCGCTCAGGGTCATCATGATAAGCGGGGCGAGGATCCACCGCTAAAGCCTGCTTAATGAGGAGCATCTCATCGCCACTCCATTCCGCAGCCCAGCCTTCTGAGAAAACCACTTCCAGCTCTGCTGGCGCTTCCTCCGTAAAGCCCCCTCGCGCCCCACTGAGTGCCTCCACATAGGGAAGATAGGGCTTCACATCCAGCACCCCAGTGCCATCCACCAGATCTAAACCACTCACCTCTAGAGAGTCAGCACACACCGCCTCTAACTTCACCAATGACAGCCCGATTCGGTTCGGCCGAAAGGGTGAACGCGTGGCAAACACCCCCTTCTTCTCATTCCCCCCTAACCTCGGCGGCCGCACAAACCAGCGCTCCTCTTCTGCCCCCACTTGATCAAAGAGAAAGACCAGCCACAGATGACTAAACTCCTCTAAGCCACGGCAGGCCCCTGCGGGCACCTCATCAGAAAACACCACTCTCCCTCTCGCGCTGGGGACGATCCCACTCTGCCTCGGCGTGCCAAATTTCTCCGTAAAACAGCTCTCCACTCGCCCTATCAACTTCATAGAAATTTCCTCACTCACAGCTCTAAGAAAGCGGGTAGGAAAGCGAGGCACCAGTAAATCCTCCCCACATCCTCCCGAACTGAGTATGACTAGGCCCAGCCCTCACTCGCTTCTCTTCTGGTCAAATTCAGCGCTCATGATAGTCACCCGCTTCGCCCCCAGCCCCACTGGTAAACTCCACCTCGGCCACGCTTACTCTGCTCTCCTCGCCCACTCCCTCGCCAGAGAGGCTGGCGGCCGTTTCCTACTCCGCTTTGAAGACATCGACCACACCCGCGTCCGGCCCGATTACTATCAGGGAATCTTAGAAGACCTCAGCTGGCTCGGCCTCACTTGGGATGCCGAAGTCTGGAAGCAAAGTGACCGCCTAGATCACTACCAAGACGCCCTCGACCAGCTCAAGAAACTGGACGTCGTCTACCCATGCTACTGCACGCGCCGCGAGATTGAAGAAGAGCTGAGCCAGCTCACCCACGCTCCTCATGGCCCAGAAGGCGCCCTCTACCCGGGCACCTGCCGTGGCCGATCAACTCCTCTGGATGACCGCGAACCCGCGTGGCGACTCGATAGCGCAAGGGCCGCTCAACTCACCGGACCCCTCAGCTTTTACCAAAACCCCAGCTCTCAAGATGACAGCTCTAAAAAAGAAAAAATTTCCGTAAAGGCAGAACTCTTGGGTGACATCATCCTTGCTCGTAAAGACATCGGCACCTCGTACCACCTCGCCGTCGTAGTGGATGATGCTGCCCAAAAAATCACCCACATCACTCGCGGTGCAGACCTCCTTCCCTCCACCCACCTTCACCGCACTCTTCAATCCCTCCTGAATTTCCCCCAAGCCACCTACCACCATCACCAACTCATCTGTAATGACCAAGGCCAGCGCCTCGCCAAACGCCATGATTCCCTAGCCCTCTCCACCCTGCGAGAACGTGGAAAAAGCCCCCGCGACCTGCGCGAAATTTTAACCCACATGATAAAAAAATAAGTTCGCGCTTACCTCTCTTCTCATTCCTTCTATCATCCTCCCATGCTCGAAAATCCCCTCCGAGTCGCGATCCTAGGTGGCCACCCCAGCGCCGAGATTTATTCTCTCCAAGTCACCTCGACACCGGGAATGGACCTCGCTTGGCAAGGGAGTGATGACCTCGAAGAACTCGCCCAGCTTCTCCACGAGCAGCCGGTCGATGTCTTCATCGAGGCTCATCCCGACCTCGCCGTAGCAGCTCAGTCCGCCCTGCTCGCGATCGCTCATAACGCCCACCTCGTCCTGACCCAGCCTCGCCTCGATGTCACCCTAGGCCTCAAGCTCCAAGCAGAAGCCTACCAGAAAGGGATCATCATCACTTCAGACCTCGGCACCCTACACGGCACTCTCGCCAGTATGATTCAGGAAGCTCACATCATGGGATTTGACCTCATTCAGGCCGGGCAGATCTCAGGGCTAGAAGAATCCGTAGACCTGCAATACGAGATGGCAGCCCTCGCTAATGGCTTCGCCCTCCTCCCAGACCAGAGCGGAATGACCGGACCAGAAATTAAAAAACTCGAGGATATTATACCCGCCTTCGATCTAGAATCCTATCAAGGCCGTGCAAGAGTCGACTACGTCCGCTGCGCTTCAGCCCTCAGAGGGCCCTACCTCATCGTCAAAGCAAGAAATCAGCTCAGTGACGACCAACGCGCACAACTCAAGAAATGCCAACTCGGAGAAGGACCGTACTTCTTACTCCACCGCAATCTCCCCTTAGGCCCCTTTGAAACTCCAAAAACCATTCTCGGAGCCGCTGCGGGCCAAGCCATCCTCACCCCAGCATACCCCACTTGTGATGTCTACGCCGACTCTACGGGGCAGGCCATCCTTCTTCCTTATCAAGAGGAACTGGCACCCCGCTGCCTTCTCGCAGAGCCCTCCAACTCCCACGAGGATGCTGCCACCCTCGCAGGCAGCACTCTGCAAGACTCCGCCCTCACCCATCTCTGGGCTGAACAGCGAAAAATCATCGAAAGTCAGCCTAAGGCCTCTCGTATTTAGTAGGACAAATATCCACGCCCTCTCCAGCCTCCCATGAAACGCCGCCATTTTATTAAAGCCACCTCCGCCAGCCTACTTGCTAGCCCCCTCTTGAGAGCTGAAAATTTCAGCTTCACCGGTCCTGACTCCCTCGTCCACGGATCTGAGTGGGAATCGCTCAACCCCGGCTACTGGCAGATCAAAGATGGCGCCCTGCGTCGCCGGCTGAAAAACATCGGTGATCGAGCTCGCCGGACCGGTTTCCCCTACCATTCCGAAACTCACGCTAAAAAGGAAATAGAGACCGACTACGACCCCTCTCTTCCTCCCGGCATCCTCTGGCGCCGCGACTGGAAGCTCAGCGGCAACTACACCATCACGCTAAAAGGTAGATACATCGCAGACCGCCCCGAGCTGCCTAAAGGGGACCACCCCGAGTGGAAAATGCACCAAGCTGGCTATGGCCAAATCGCGATCGCAATCGGAGGGCGTAATCTCTTTGAAGGCTTTGATAAGTCGAAAAAAGCCACACTCATCGGCTATGCAGATGATGGAACCCTCGGCATCCTCAAAAAAAACGCTTATAAAAAGAAAGCCCACCCTCAGGTTAAACCTCTTAAAGTCAGCGCCCTGAAACCCGGTGCCGAATTCACTCTCACCCTCTCAGTTAAAGGTGACAAGAAAGCTGAAATTACCGCGACCCTAGACTCAGGAGGCCAATCCCACACCCTAGCCCTCCCAGAAATTCCACGTTCGCAAACGGAGGGATTTTTTGGCGTCGCTGCACAGGGGCTCATCGACTTCGAAATCTCCAAGGTCAGCATCGACCCTCAAGAAAACAAGGCACTTCAGATCGGCCATGCGGACTGCTCCTGCTGCTACGCCCTAGGTGATAGCTTGAAACAAGTAGCAGGAAAGTGGCAGGTCAAGTTCGTCAGCGTCTTCGCCTCGGATGGAAGCAGCGCAGAGATCCGAGTCGCTGACTCGCCAGCCCCCGCCGGAGGGTGGTCCCGCATCCCCGTCGCAGGCAGTGCAGCAATTATCAATAATGACTTTCGACGGAACACCGCCGTCATTACCGCCACCCTCCCTGAGAGTCCCGGTGACACCACCCTTTACTACACCATCTGGAAGGATGGCATAGACGTCACCACCGACCCCCGGATCGGCACGGACGCCTGCGGACCCGGCACCGGCTTCGTCGGTGATGTTCCAGCCTCAGGGTCATACGTAGGCCGTCTCCCTCAGCTTAAAGCACCCTATAAACTCTGCGGCCTCAGCTGCCATGCCATCAACTCTGGGCTCCAGCAGCGCAGCGAAAAAGGCTTTAAAATCTTAGGTGGTGGGGATGATTGGCAAATCCGTGATCAGCCCACCGTGGAAGCATATAAACACCTCCATGACTATAAGTTCCAGATCATGGTCTGGGAGGATGATGTCTGGTATATGGAGCTCGTCCTCTACCCACCTAGCACCGATGACGCCTATAAGATCGTGGCTAACTCCATCTTCGGCCCCACCTCCCGTTGGCAAATGATGCAGCACTGGAACGTGATTAACCCCGGCGACCACGATTACGGGATGGATGATGTCAAAGGCCCCGAGCAAATCGCTATCCGGAAGCGTGACGGCCTAGGCCAAGATGCCTCCTACATGCGCCGAAATTTCCAAATCGTTCACCACCTCGTCACCGGGGCTGAAGAAGTAGATCCCCTCGCCAATCCTAAGAAATGGCGAGCTTGGAAAATGCCTCGCCGTGACTTCACGCTCGGCATCGTAGATGCCCGCCTCTGGCGTAGCTCCCAAGACACTAATATCTGGAAAGACTGGGGCTGGGACCATGTGGAAAATGCTTACGATCGTACTGACCCCACTCGGGCGCTCCTTGGAGAAGAGCAATTCGCCTGGCTCCAGCAGCTCATCCGCACGGACTCTGCACCCCTCATCTGCCTGACCGGGCTGAATGCCCTCCACACCATCTGGACTGGCCAAAAAGGAGCTCCCTCCCCCTTCGCCCAGCGGGACCGAGTCGCCGCAGACTACGCTGGCTGGGTCAAAGCGGGGGCAGATCGCCTCATTCAGCTCCTCTCTGAGCGCGATGGCGTGGTCACTGTCTACGGCGATGTCCATAATGGCTCCATTATTAAAAATAAGGACTACCGCCTCATCGAATGTTCCTTTGGTCCCATCGGCCGTAGTGGTGGCCGCGCGGTCATCCCGGGCTTCGGCCCTTCTATGAAAGACTATGATCAGCGCCCCCTAGACGTCCACTGCCTCTACCACGCCACCCACGCCACGCCAGACCTCCAGCGGCATGAAGATGGGGAACCTTACTACTGGAACTTCCTCGAAATGGAGTTCGATCCTAGGCCCGCAGATCCCACAATCGGGCTACGCATTCGCAATCTCATCGACCCACCTTCTGCCGAGCCACGCGGAGGCGGATCTCTCAGTGAAACCGCCGCACAAAGTGGCCAGCTTCCCAGCTCTAAACTCCCTGAAGTGATCACCCTGCCTCATGCAGACCTCCGCCTAGTCCACACAGACGGGCGGCCTATCCGTGGCACCCGCTCCCGGGCTGATGGCTCCCTCCCACTCCGCGCCCTGCCCAATATTCCTGCCGGTACTACCCTAATCCTCACCGCCTATGATGGGAAAGAATCTCAATCGCATACCATCACGACAGTCTAACCGCTCCTAAAGTTCAGCAAATCCTAGGGGGGTTCTTTTACAAAAAAACCTCGCTAGGAGACTAGCGAGGTTTTCACAAGGTGTGACTTGTAACGAGCTAAGAAATCACTTCATCTTGAAGTGGAGAGAACTCCGAAATTCACCATCTTCCTTCCAGACCCGAGAGGTCATTTCCTGTAGTCCTTGAAATGCTTCTAAGCCTTTTTCTATGATGAGCAGATCGGCTTCAAATTCCTCTTTCTCCTCATCAGTCTCGTAGATCTCTGCTGAGTTCTCTTTTAGGAGAGTGACCCAGTGCTGCGCCAGCTCATGAAGGGCCTGAAAATTCAGCCGGCTGAAGGATCCTTTTTGTTCTGGAGCCGCCGCAGTAGCCAGCGCGGCCTCGATCTCTGCGATAAGATTTTGCGAAGTTGCTAGGTAGAAATGCTGATCGGTCAAGCCCACCACGGGCCGCGCATCCTTAGTCGAGAACTGGACCGCGGTGCTGTAATAGGTGATTCCATCCTTCGTATTATCATCGATTTCTTGCATCGGGATTTCCGGCCCATCCATCTCCTGAACAGTTTTAAGAATACCCTCGATTGCCTTCTCAATTTTCCCCCAAGCGGCGCCTATTTTAGTGCGGTCAGTCACTGGAGTGACGTAAGCGATACGCGGCATCCGGCCCTTCTCAATCAAGGCAGCAGGAACACCGGGCAGCCTTGGAAGAGTTCCACGGGTGTCGATGACGAACGCCCCTTCATCACCCGTGCCTTGCGCCCAGTCTACGGTTAAGGCCGTCCACAGCCCCTTCAGATCAGCGCTTATAAATTCATCAAGCAGTGTGAGTTCCTCACTGAGGCCAAATAGGTCGAAAAGACCGAACAGGTTGTTTTCGTGTTCAGACAGTCGATCGACTAAGAGGTAGGTAGCCTGACCAAGAGACTCCACCAGCCCGAGAAGCTTCGCCGTGTAATCAGGGTTTGTCCGCGAGTTACTGTAGTAGAAGAGATCTTCCATCCCGCCGAGCGCAGAGAAGCGGTGTGACTTCTCGGTATCAAGCATCGCATAATTGCCCCCCGAATGACTCTCTAATTTAAAGCCTTCCTCAAGGAAAGCGAGCAGCCCGAAACGGCCGCTCTCAGACATCTTAAAGATTGCATTCTCGAGCTCTGCCACATGATTCAACAAGGCCTGAACGTCACGAGTGTCCCCGAGTTCGTCAGTCTCATGGAGACCACTCGCTAGGCCTCTCGCCATCGAGGCGAAGAGCTCTCCGTCTTGCGCAAATTGCCTAGAGGCTTCCTCCTCTATAAAGCCGAAGAAGCGAATATCCTTCTCTTCATACTGTCCTAAGAAGTCTAACTCCGGATTAGCAAGCAGCGAGTCCTCAAGATTCTCAGTCACTTGGAGCCCCTCGAGTGTGTCTCCGAGGTAGAGTATAATATACTCCCCTTTCACTGCGGTTACGAGGTGGGCGCTCTTTGCCTCTAGGGCTTTTAAAAAACGTTCCTCGCTTTCTTTAGAAGGAAAGACCTCACCCATTTGTGCACGATCATTTTCATCGAGCGTTTCCAGCAGTTTCTCACCGCTAAAAGAGAGGCCAGTGAGCTGAAGATCGCCCTTCTTCTCATTCACCCCCTCCAGAGGGATGTCTAGATCCATTGCTGACATCAGGAAGCCATTAATCAGCTCAGAGAGCTGTCCACGCTGCTCAGCATCACTCACCTTAAAACCTAGAGTGAAGGCTGGGATCTTCATTTTTTCAAAAGTGGTGAGGCCAGCCTCAGGGTCTCCAAAGATATCTGCTAAGATCCCCGTAAAATCATCCTGAATATCCTCAGGGTCAGCATCCTCGCCGAAGTCGGTCGTGAACATTTTCACGAGCGTCTTCATTTGATAGAAATTCGAGGAGGCATTTAAGGCATTGAGGTGGATCGTCCTTTCTCCCGTCTCATCCCCAAAGGCGATAAAAACTTCCTCACCTAGGATGCCCTTAAGCATCACAAAATCTTCCTCAGTCTCGAGCTCGTTTGGCAGTTCAGTCGAGCCGGTCAACATCTCCAAAGTAAACTTACCAGCCTCCGTCTCGAGAAAACGGGTTAGCATGTCAAAACCACCTATGAGAGAGAAATAACCTTCCGTGTTTTTAGGCAGATGTGCGGCGAAGCCCAGCTTCTCAGCCATCTCAACGAGATTAAAGGGAGCCTCTGCCTTAGCTTCTACTTCAGCTTCAGGCTGGGGAGTTTTTCCTGGCTCATTCTGAATGAGACGTGCAGCAGGATTTCCCCAAGCTGGGAAGGCCAATGCTCCACTCGCGAGAAGGGGGAGGAGAAGGTGTTTTGTTTTCATCATTAACTTGAACGGTAGCAGAAAGTGAACCGACTATGATTATAATTCTGAGGAACGATTCTAATGCTCTCTTTTATATAAGGCTCCGGCCTACTCTTCATCGTAATCACCAACTTCGCGGATCCAGACATTACGATACTCCACGGGATCACGGTGCCATTGAAGGCGGATCGGACCACGCTCTGGGTGCGTCGCAGGATAACTCGCTAGCTTCTTATGCTGAGTCGGACCTTGATACTCTTTCGCATTATGTAGGAGAACTCCGTTGTGGAACAAAGTGAGCTTCGCAGGCTCTACCATCTTCTCACCCTCGTAGCGGGGGGCTTTGAAAACTAGATCATAACTATTCCACTCGCCCTTAGGACGTGAGGCATTCACGAGGGGTGGATATTGACCATACATCCCACCTGCTTGTCCATCAGGGTAGCTTTTATTCTCATAACAAGCGAGGATCTGGACCTCATAAAGATCCATTAAAAAGATTCCACTATTCCCCCCTTTTTGCCCATCCACTTCCCGGTCTGCTGGGATCCGCCACTCGATGTGCATCTGAAAATCGCGGAACGTATCCTTAGTTTGCAGGTTCTTATTCGCGGCAATCATGATGCCGTCTCTCACCTCCCAGTCTGGACTAGTCCACGCATCCAGATTAGTCCCGTCAAAAAGCACCTTCGCATCTGCAGGTGGTAAAACACTCACCACTCCCTGAGTTTCCACCTTCTTAGGCTGAGGACGTGTGCCATCATGTACCACCCATGGCACTCCAGGTAGCTGAGGGTTATCTGGCTTCTCACCAAATTTCGCCGCAGTTGCAATTCCTCCTACGACCAAGAGGCCACCTATCATTAAACGTTTTCCGCGATTCATCTTCCATAGATCCAAGCCGAATCCCCCCTCTTCCGCAATCGTTTATCACGTTTATCCCACTTCATAAGCCCTCTTTCATCCTTCTACCTAGGATAAGTCACTGCAATTCATCGGATTTTTATTCATCGATGTTGCAATTTTCAGGAATTTGTGAAACTTTTGCCGTGACGATGATCATGAATCGCGAAACTGTTAGCCCAGACCTCTTCCCCTTCGACCTCGTTCGCCCTTATATTAAGAAGGTAGAATCCCACATCCGTGAGCAGGTCCGAGACTTCGACCCCGGAGTTGAGCCCTACATGGAATACGTTTGCGCCACCAGCGGTAAGCGCATCCGCCCCGCTCTAGTCATCCTCACCGGCGGTGCTACCGGAGAACTTAATGAAAATCATCTCAACCTAGGAGTCATCCTAGAGCTGATCCACATGGCCACCCTCGTCCATGATGACATAATCGATGGTGCCTCGACCCGCCGCCAAGTGGCCACGGCTAATGCCAAGTGGGGTAATGGCATCGCAGTTCTCCTTGGTGACGCCCTCTTCTCTCACGCCCTAAAACTCTCAACCGAGTTCGATAACCAAGAACTCTGCCGCGCCATCAGCCTCGCTTCACGAGAAGTCTGCCAAGGTGAAATTCTCCAAACTCAGCGCCGCTTCGACCTCAATGTCACTAAAGAAGACTACTTCAAGATGATCGAGATGAAGACCGGAGCCCTCTTCGCTGCGGCCTGCCAACTCGCGGCCATCATCTCTGGCAGTCCTAAAAAAATCAGTACAGCCATGTACGACTACGGGATGAAACTTGGCACCGCCTATCAAATCTACGACGACATCGTAGACCTCATCGGCTCAGAAGACCAGATTGGTAAAACCCTCGGCACTGACCTTGAGAAAGGGAAACTCACCCTACCCATCCTGAACCTACTCGACCGGGCTAACCCTAAGCAGAAGGAACAACTCTCCAAACGGATTATCGAGCAGCAAGCTCTAGATCTTCCTGTCCTCGTCGGCATCGCAGAGTATGAAGGCGCTATGGCAGAAGCTCTAGAAACAGCAAGTTGCCTCGTTGCGGAAGCTCGCAGCACCCTCGACCTCCTGCAAGCTTCAGAATTTACAAGCGCAATGAATGATATCACCCTCTTCCTAGATCAGCTTCTCCAAGGCTGCCGCTAGACTCATCATATTATGGACGACATCAAAATCACCATCCAAACTAGTAAGGGCGAGATCAATCTCACCCTCTTTCCTGACGACGCACCCGTCACCGTCTGCTCATTCTTACATCTCGCCTCACGCGGATACTATAATGGGCTTAGCTTTCACCGCGTCATCCCTAACTTCATGATCCAAGGTGGCTGCCCACTGGGAACTGGAACTGGCGACCCCGGCTATAAATTCGAATGCGAGTGCAAGGCCCATCGTCGACATGACAAGGCTGGAATCCTCTCCATGGCCAACGCCGGACCTAATACCAACGGCTCCCAATTCTTCATCACCCACTGCGCCACTCCTCACCTTGATGGAAAGCACACAGTTTTCGGAGAAACCACTGAGGGGCAAAGCGTGATCGACTCCATCAAAGGAGGAGACCTCATCAAAGAAATCGTAATTCACGACTCTACCGAAGAGCTCTTTAAAGCGCACCAAGACCGCATCACAGACTGGCTCATTTAACTCCCCCTTTTTTTTTAAGCACTATCCGAAAGCCCGCTAAGCCCCTAGCTTAGTGGGCTTTTTTTACCCCCTCCCAGAAAAAGAATATCTAAACGACTTACCCCTTTTCTCTTACAGGAGTAGAGCCCGGCTTTGCTTTTAAAATTTTAGCAACCTTAAGGCCCTCCGCATCACGCAGCATAAATGATCGAGCCACCAAACCCACCTTTGTTAGAAAATCAGGTTCCTCAGACAGCTCCTGTATTCTCTCCTCTTCTTCCTCATCTAGAAAATTTTTCCACTGATTTAAGATCCCCTCGCGGGCCTTCTTGACTGCTCTCTCCTCGAGGCGCGTGAAAACATTACCGGTAAAACTAACCCCATAGGCCCCCTCTATCCTCTCCATCGAAAACTTAGGACTCTTTGCCGTATTTACCAACACACGGCAGGCCTCAGCCTTAGGATCCTCACAAGGTTCAGCAAGCACCACAATCGTCCCTGACTCAAAAATCACAAAACTACGTTCCTGAGTCACACTCCCTGACAGCACCTCGATAAGCCTAGAAAGCTCAGGTAACATCTTCTCGATTTGATCTGAATCAGTCAGCTCAGCTCTTACCCTCTCCTCCCTCTCAGCCTGACTTTTATAAACCCCCACCCCTACTGCCACCAAGCCACACACCGAGGCCAGAAAAAGGCAAAGATAGAGTAATCCACGATCGCTAAAATTTCCTCGCCGCAGCCCCCGACGGCACATCAAAGAAAACTGAGCACCCCTGTCTGTACAACCCTTCACGGCTTTAAAAATACAGAAAAAGCAAGCCTTGGCCAGCGGCGAAACCTTGAACAGCCGTTCCAGGAAAACCGCTTACAGGCCCACGCCTAACTTGAATGAAAAGGGCACCTGAACTTCTTCCAAATCTGACCAAGCATCCAAGCCCAGAACCAAGTGCGTAGGCTTACTCTTCAAACGATAAGTCACCGAGTATGTTCGCTTCCCAAGCCTCCCAAACGAGGAATTCCCACTCTGCTCTGATGCGATCTCCTTCCCCTCACCATCAAAGAAACGAAAGGCCTTAAAGCTCTCATGATCTACCCCACTCTTAAGGGTAATTTCTAAAGGGTAGCCTCCCCAAGAAGACTTGCCCATTTGCGATAGCTCGAAACTCTCCTCCCCCACCACTAGTTTTTCACCGATTTCCAAAGCCACCTTCTCTGATTTCTTCAACTCGCTTTGAGAAGCAAGCATCAATAAAACCTCCCCCTCTAACTGAATCTCCTTCGCACCCTGTTTAGGGAAAGCACTCGTAGCGAGCGTCGTAATAAGAGCCTTTTTATCTTCACTAGTGCGGGGCAAATCGAAGTGGAAAGACCCCCTTGAGAAACGGCTCTTCGCCTTAAGAAAATTCGTTCCTTGATCAGTTTTAAACACAGTCAACTTCGTGGCCTCCTCATCGATTTTCACAATTCCCTTACCCTCACTCTTAAACAAAAGCGACACTTGGGTCCCCTCACTCCAGTTAAAAGCACGGAGCTCCGCATTCTCCCCCTCCTCTTTTCCCTGATACCCGTCACCCACCACCTGCAAGCCCGCCACACTCACAGTCACTTCTCCCACTGCAAAACCTGTGAAAATAATCCAACTCAGAGCAAAAATGTTCTTCATCATATCCTCGTATAATACAGCCAATGCCCGAAATAACAATCTCCTTCTAAGCCTCTTACAGAAGTCTCTCTTTATTCACTGCCATTCAGAAGTTTAAATAACTCCGAATCAGTCGAGAGAATCACCGTAGTCTTATCATCTAGAATCTGGTCGTAAGACTCTAAAGTCTTAAGAAATTGATAAAAGCTCTCCCTCTCTGGAGTACCACCATAAGCCTCGGCATAAACCCGAGTCGACTCCGCATCGGCTTCACCAAGGATCGACTGCACTTCCCTATAAGCCTCAGACTCGATCTTCTTCACCTCCCGTTCCATCGTCCCCTTAATACGTGCCGCCTCACCTGCCCCCTCAGAGCGAAAACGCTCCGCGATCTGTTGGCGTTCAGAAATCATCCGTTGGTAAATCTGCGGAGCCACCTCATTATTATAATTGATTCGCTTAAAACGTAAGTCCAGCAGAGTGATGCCAAAGTCCTCCAGCTTAGCCCTCGCCGTCTCAAACACGCTTTTCTCGATGGCACGCCGACCTACCTTGATTTCCTCAAAATCGCCTTCCTGCTCAGCCTGCACCTCTGTCGTCACTGGTTTACGCCCCTTCGTGGACCTGACCACCTCGATCAAGTCATGCCTAGCCACTGCATTACGCGTCTCAGAGCCCAAAATATCATCTAGGCGAGAAAGAGCAGTCCGCTCATCTCGTAATTTCTGAAAGTACGCCAAGGGATCAGAAATTTTCCACCGAGCAAAGGTATCCACCTGAATATACGTTTTATCACGAGTCGGCATCTGAGAACTGACTCCATCCCACGCTAGGACTCGCTTCTCGATCACATTCACCTTCACCACGAACGGAATTTTAAAGTGAAGCCCAGCCTCGTCCACCGGCTCTCCCACGGGCTTTCCAAACTGGGTAAGAATCACCTGCTGGTCCTCACGTACGGTGTAAATCGTACCAGTTACGAAGAGCAAGACGACGAGCCCTAAGAGAGCGATCAGAAAAACAAGGAACCTCTTCATCGGGCACCTCCCTTTCCGCCAAGCGCATTATTAAGGTCTAGAATAGGGAGGGGCTGCCTAGCTTCCCCATCCATGATGACTTTATTTTTTAAGAGCGGGAGGACTTCTTTCATCTTTTCTAAATACAGGCGCTTACGTGTGATTGCTGGGGCCTTTTGATACTCTTTAAACAGAGCTAAGAAGCGCTCCGCATCTCCAGTCGCCTCATTCACCCGCTGAAGCCGGTCACCCTCTGCACTGCTGATCTTCTGATCTGCTTCTCCACGCGTCCGTGGCACCGCCTTATTATAAAGACCATTCGCCACATTAATTTGCTTAGCCTTATCCTGCTGGGCCTGATTCACCTCATTGAATGATGACTGCACGGGCCTGGGAGGATTTACATTCTTCAGCTGGAGCTGATCAATTTGTAAACCAAGGCCGTAGGAATCCACCAGACCTTGTAACTTTACCAAAGCATCCACCTCGATCGACTGCCGCCCGATCGTAATCACCTCATCCACCGTGCGGTCACCCACCACCTCACGCATCACCGACTCAGAGGCATCACGCATGGTGTCCTCAGGGTCACGGACTTGAAAGAGATATGCCCTCGGGTCACTAATCCGGTACTGCACCACCCATTCCACCAGAGCCGAGTTCTTATCACCCGTGATCATCATTTGCTCTGCCCCCCACTCTTGCGGGCGGCTTTGATAAGAATTCGTAGCCCCCTTCGTCCCAAAACCAAATTCCATCTTAAGTGTCCGTGCTACCGGAATCACCTCATAGGTCTCTAGCCAGAGAGGTAACTTTAAATGAAGTCCAGGCGCCGCCTTACGGTGGAATTTCCCAAAACGTAAAATCACCGCCTCTGAATCAGCAGGAACGGTAAAGTAACTCGTCAACACCCCAGCAATGACGATCAAGCCTGGAATAATCAGGCTCGCGCGCATTCCCACCTGCTTCAGCGCTCGGCGCGCCGTATCCTGATCTATCCGAATCTCAGCCATCTTCCGAGAGCTTCGCGGCTAAGGACACTAGCATCAATGAGAATTTACCTCTCCTTTTCCGCTCGCTTGTAATCACCTAGACTCAGGAGCAGAGAGGCAAAGAAAAAAAATCAGCAGCCGTGCCCTACTCCTTTAAGATTCCCATCACTTCATCAAGTGAAGTTGCCACCTCGTAGTCCTTCGGGTCACTCACCTTCTCCATCAGCGGAAGTAAGGCATCCCAAAATCCGTGCCCGCTCTCATCAGGACGGTTAAAAATGATGACTCTCTTCCCCTTCATCAGCTCACTCCCCTGCTGCTTAAAAATCATGAGGGCAAATAATTCCTGCACCGTCCCTGCCCCACCGGGGAAAATCACAAATGAATCAGAATTTTCAATCATCACCTCCATCCGAGTGTAAATATCATCACGGAGCCAGAAGCATGACAGTCCCTCGGGTAAGCCCTCTAGCTCGATAATATGCGGAACATTTGAGCCTGCCGTCCAGCCCCCAGCACCCACTGAGCCTCTGACCACTGCTCCCATAATCCCCGTTTTCCCCGCCCCAGAAACACAGCCAAATTTCCCTTCAGCAAGCCGCCTACCCAGTTCCTCGCCATCTGCGATATAGGCGGGATCTTCTAAACTCGCTGAGCAAAAAACACACACACTCCCCACTAAATCGGCTGGTGCAGGCGTATTAGCCTCTGGGATTTCCGTCTTCTTTGCAATTTCACGACCCGCGTCAGGAACCCCCTGCTTCGCCGCTAAGTGCAGTCTTTTAATCACCTTTTCCGGAGTCGAGGCACTCAGTAAAAAGTCCCGATAGTCCTGCCCTACCGTTCCCTGTTCACGAAGTTTCGCCAAGAGTTGAAATAAAGGGTCCCATGAAAAATCACTATTTAAAATCACCGTCGGCTTACCCGCCAAGTGCTTATCAAGGGTCTGATATCCCACAAAAACAGACGTCGCCTTAAACAGATCCTCAAGCGAGGCCCCCGGGGTGAACACAAAAGCATCAGACTCCACGATCTTTTCCTCAATATTTGCTAAAGTGATCTTCTGATTCCCATTAGAATTAGAAATGTCCCAGCCCGCATTATAAAGAAGGAACAGTAATTTCGCGCGCGTCGAGCGGCCCTCGTCTTCAGCTCCGAGAACGCTTCCAGAAAGTCTAACAAATGGCATATTGATCAAAGTAAAGGCTCACCGCCTCAGAAACTTCTCCCTCGCGCGGCACCTCAAGATAAGCGACTCTCCGCTCGTGAAACCAGATTTTTTAAACGACGCCATTTCTGAAGCACAGCGTGGCCTCTCTGAAGGTGGAATCCCTATCGGCAGCGTCCTCGTCCACCACGGTAAAATTATCGGCCGTGGGCACAACCGCCGCGTTCAGAAACACAGCACCATCCTGCACGGAGAAATGGACGCCCTAGAAAATGCAGGGCGGCAAGCTGGCCACATTTACCGCGAGGCCGAGCTCTACACGACTCTCTCCCCTTGCGCGATGTGCAGCGGTGCCATCCTCCTCTACGGCATCCCTAAAGTGATCGTCGGAGAGAATAAAAACTTCACCGGTCAGGAAGATCAACTCCGCTCCAGAGGCGTTATCGTTGAAACCATTCAAGACCCCCAATGCATCACCATGATGGCCAAGTTCATCAAAGATCACCCCCAACTCTGGAACGAAGACATAGGCTCATAACCCCCCTCCTTAAACCTCGTATTGCAATCACGCGGGCAAGCTCTATCACCCCACTCATGGCTCAGGACTACCATGAAAAAATTCCAAAGGAGCGTCATGTCTCCCTCTGTCCGTGTAAATCTAAAAGAGCTTACCAAGATTGCTGCCTCCCCTTTCACCAAAATAAAGCCCATCCTAAAACCGCTGAAGCCCTGATGCGCTCACGCTACAGCGCATTCTTCTTCCGCCTACCTGACTATCTCATCGAGACCACCCACCCTAGCTCCCGCACCCCCACACTCCGCAAAGACCTCGAAAACACCCTTCATCATAGTGATTGGAAATTCCTCACCATCATTTCCACCTCTAAAGGACTAAAAGAAGACAAGCGTGGCAAAGTCGCTTTCATCGCCGACTATTACTGGGACGGCGAAGCTCAGCAACTCCAAGAACACTCCCGCTTCCGCCGTTTCAAAGGCCACTGGAAATATCTCGACGACAAAGGAGGTTAAAATATCTCCCCCATTTCTTTATTCTCATCTCAGCCCCCAAATTGATAAACTATACTCCAGTATAACCCCTGATCCCCCCAAATGCGCCTCCTCCTCATTCTCCTCCTCATCTCCCCCACCCTCGCTGACTCTTTCTCCGAGAACATCTCACCCTTTCTCGAAAAGTACTGCATCTCCTGCCACGGCCCAGACCGGCAACAAGGCGGTATCACCTTCCATCAAATCGACTCTCTCGATGCGGGATTTAAAAAATTTCACCTACTCGAAAACGCGATTGATCAGATCCAACACGGAGACATGCCCCCTGATGATGAAGACCTCCTCCCAAGCGAAGCAGAGCGCTCTAAAATCATCCAGACCCTCTCCCATGTCGTAGAGCGCGTAAAATCTGGAGACGTTCCCCAGCGAGCAGGCCGCACCACCCTCCGCCGCCTAAATCGTAATGAATACCACTACACCGTCCGCGACCTATTCGGGGTAAATTTCAACCCCTCAAAAGACTTTCCCGTAGATGGAGCAGGCGGTGAGGGCTTTGACAACATGGCAGACGCCCTCTTCTCCACCCCTACTCTTCTCGAAAAATATCTCAATGCAGCCAAACAAGTCATCACCTCCGTATACGCCAATCCCACGCTTAAGAAAAAAGTCATCTTCAAATCTCCAGACCAAGAAAATCCACCGCCTATCGCCGCTCATAAAATTCTCAGCTACCATGCCACCCTTGCTTACCGCCGCCGTCCCAGTGCCGAAGACCTCGCCCCACTCCTAAACGCCTTTGCCAAAGGCCAACAAGCTGGGAAAAACTTCGAGCAATCTCTTCGCGCCCCCCTCACTGCCCTCCTCATTAACCCCCGCTTCCTCTTCCGCGCAGAACACGATCAAGCCGGGAAAGACGAGTGGCCTCTTAGCGACTTCGAGCTCGCCACCCGCCTCTCCTACTTTCTCTGGTCTTCCATGCCAGACCGTGAGCTCTTCCAAGTCGCAGACCAAGGAAAACTCCGTGACCCAGAAATTCTGCGCCAACAAACGCTCCGCATGATTGCCAGTCCCAAGTCCGCAGCCCTCGCGCGGCACTTCGCCGGACGTTGGCTAGAATTTGACAAAATGATCGACCAAGCAGATCCAGACCCCAAGCGCTATCCCACCTTTAACCTCGAACTTCGGCGCTCCATGTATTTTGAAAGCATCGAATTTTTCAACCACCTCGTCCGCCAAAATCGCCCCCTCACAGAGCTCATTGACAGCGACTACACCTTCGCCAATGCCGCTCTCGCCAAGCACTACCAACTCAAAGAACCCGTCACTGGAAACTCCCTTCAAAAAGTCATCCTCCATGATAAAAATCGTGGTGGGGTCCTCGGTATGGGCTCCATCCTAACCGCCACTTCCCTCCCGCTCCGCACCAGTCCTGTCCACCGAGGAGTCTGGATTCTCGATGCCATGCTCGGTGATCCTGCTCCCCCGCCTCCGCCAGATGCTGGAGACCTTCCCGAGGACGATACCAAAGCAGAGGGCTTGACCTTCCGTCAACAGCTCGATCTCCACCGCAAGGCCACCAAGTGCGCCAACTGCCACGCCCGCATTGACCCCCTCGGATTCGGGCTAGAAAATTTCGACGCCATCGGGCGTTGGCGAACTAAAGATGCAAATGGCAAACTCGTAGACTCTTCAGCAGTCCTTCCCGGCGACATCATCTTCAGCACCCCCTATGAGCTCAAGCAACTTCTCATGGCAGGCAAAGACAAATTTGCCAAGAACATGACCCGTAAACTCATCAGCTATGCCACCGGGCGTGGACTCGAGTACTACGATGAAGTCACCATAAATAAGATCGTCTCCGAACTTCCAAAAACCAATTACGCCACCCGTGATCTCATCCTACAGATTGTCAACTCCCGGCCCTTCCTCTACCGCTCCTCCACCCGATAAATCATGAACAGCATCGTTCACGAGTCATTAAATCTGAAAAAATGCAGGAACTATACTCTCTGTCGTTTTCTAAACAGGGTATATCACCATGCCCCTAGTCTAGCTCATTTCCTTTACCAAACCTTGCCCCCTAGTCTTCTCCTAGATCTTCACCCACAAAGTGACCTAAGGCCGTAACCAAGGCCTGATACTCCTCCTCGCACTCACGGCATAATGAGAGATGCTGTTTCACCATTTCCAGCTCCAAGGATAAAGTCTCCCCTGACTTTTCTACCTCTACATACTCTCCGATTTTATCAAGGAGCTCATTACAGTTTAACTCTTGGCTCTGAGTAGAGACTAATAAATCTCGTATCACCTTAGCCTGATCGCGGGAAATATTCATGAGCTTACTCCTTCCCCGTAACCATTACTCTGAGCAGGTATTAAGAGAGATTCTTTATCAAAGCCTCGCCCCTCAAGGGCCCGTTTCAACGCCTTCCGGGCGTCATGAAATAGTTTATAAACATTATTCCGACTCGTATCTAACTGCCTAGCAATTTCCTCCTGTGGCATCCCATTCAAAGCCGCCATCAGGACATCTCGTTGACGAGAGGTAAGATCAGTCTTGATCACACTTTGCAGAAGTTTTGACAGGTCGTTTTTCTCGGTCTGACTTGATGGAGAAGATCCCTTGTCGATCTCTTCTCTTAAGGTCTCCTGTTGTTCCCTTAATTCATCGAGAGAAAGATGGTTCCAGTCTTTTCTCCGGAGTTCATTAAAAGCCATCCGGATCGCTATTGCCAAGGCCCAGGAAGTGAACTTGCCTTTTCCTTGGAAGGTATCTAAGCGTTCTAAGATCCTTAACAGGCTGTTTTGGACGATGTCTTCTAAAAAGGCATCGTCACTATGAGGTTTTCCAGATAAGCTCGCTTTTAAGCCACGAAATAAAATTTCGCGAAGCTCAGCAAGAGCTGTCGAGAATTCTGGATGTTTTTCTCTCAGTCTATCAGGCCAGAAATTCATTCACGCTTTGTTTGACTTCGCCCGTCCTTGAAAAACTCAAGAACGGGCGTCTCATGAGATTAAACTCTCATATTTAAGAAATCAAACTTTATCAGTCCTCTAAGACGGTATTATTTACCGTGCTTCTTGGCGAGACCAGCCCAGTTCGCGTCAGCTTTCTTGACGTTTCCTGCGAAGTCTCCATTAAAGGCCTTGAGGATGGTTGGGTTAAGATTGAGGTAAAGCTTTCCGTCACGAACTTGCCATGTGTTGATGTCTACTGGAAAGAGAGCTCCGACAGAAGCTCCGTAGGTGCAGAATCCACCAGTTTGAGGAGCATACTTCGCAGGAGCGGCCTCGAACTTAGCTGCGTTTTCCTTACTTGAGAAAAGGTAAGTTGCCCCTTGGTGCTTCACTGAGATGCTAGGATCTCCGTGAACAGGCTTTTTCTCAGTGAAGAAAGCTACAGTGTCATAGCCGTTTACCGCGATTCCGCTCGCCCCTGAAACATTCACCAAGTCACCAGCCATTGAGCTAGTCGCAGTAAGGATGAGTGAAGAGAAGGCGATTACTAATTTTTTGATCATAGTTTTGTTTAGTTATTTGCTTGGTTAAACGGGAGAATGTTCCCCCGTCACAAGGAAGACACCGGGCAGGCAAAGTTTCTTACCCCTTCTTTAAAAAAAATTCTTCTTTAAAAAGAAGAGTGTCTTCCACCCACCAGCCAGCTCTAAAACACGATCTCTTCCTCCCCGAGAATCTGAACCTCGGTCTCCAGCTCAATCGCCCGCTCACTGAACGCCTTATCCCTAATTTTCTCGATGAGTGTAAGCACCTCTGCGGCCCTAGCTCCCCCCCTATTAACGATGAAGTTACCATGCTCCATAGACACTTCAGCCTGCCCCACTCCGGTCGCTTTAAGCCCTAATTCATCTATCAATCGGCCAGCCCCACAAGCTTCTGGATTTTTAAAAGTACACCCTGCACTTGCCGCCTTCGGCTGGGTGCTATTGCGGTGATGACGTGACTCATCCAATTTACGCTGAATACCATCTAAGCAAGAAGACTGTCCCTGAAATGTCGCTTGGAGGGCATAATTCCGCCGTAATTCCGGCACGCTACGGTAGGCAACTTCGATCTCCTGCCGTCCTCTAGTCCGGATTTCTCCATCTTCATCTAAAAGAACCACACTCAGCACCTGGTCAAAGGTCTCTACCCCCATCGCTCCCGCATTCATGCGCAGCCCACCTCCCACATTACCGGGAATCCCCTCCATCCACTCAAAGCCACCAATCCCATGTTCACGCGCTACACTCGCGAGTTTCTTAAAACGCACTCCCGCTCCTGCCGTAATCAACTCCCCTTCCACCTTGATTTCGGTAAAAGCACCACCCGCTGGGTGAATCACCGCTCCACGAATTCCGCCATCACGGACTAAAAGGTTAGAGCCTCGCCCCACGATCCGCACGGGAATCCCCCGCGCCTTACAGAAAGTGACTGCCTCGGCAAACTGGGAAAATTCTTCCGGTTCGATCCAGAATTGAGCCGGGCCTCCGATACGCATCGTACTATGGCGCGCCATCGGCTCATATAGTTTTAGTTTCTGAATACCGGTCTCGCTTTGAATCTCTTCTAAAATCTTAAGATCGTGAATGATCTTATTTCCTGCCTCATGGACATTCCCTGCTCCTAAGGTGAGGAAAAGATCACCTTCTTGCAGCGCATTTCCCACCACATGATGAGCGGACTCTAAAGAAGGTAAGTATTGTGCTTTCACATTCCCCCCCTCGTTATTAGCCGCGATTGCATCCACGATCGTCTGCCCGCTCACTCCAGGAATAGGGTCCTCACTCGCAGCATAAATATCAGTCACGAATACTAGGTCTGCTGCCTGCAAAGACTTACCAAAGTCGTCAGCGAGTCTCTGCGTCCGGCTGTAACGGTGAGGCTGAAAAAGAACTACAATACGGGCTGGAGCGTAAGTGCGAGCCGTCTGTAAAGTCGCCGCAACTTCCGTAGGGTGATGCCCATAATCATCTACGATCCGATAACGCTTGCTCAGGTGCTTCGTCTCGAAACGCCGCTTCGCTCCAGCAAAGGAGCCAAGGGCTCGGTTCATCAGAGAAAAGTCCATCCCACACTCCGTAGCCACCGCGATCGCTCCTAGCGCATTTAGAACATTATGACGGCCCGGAATACCTAGCTGCACTCGCCCTAGCTCCTGATCAAGGTGAGTCACGGTAAAACTTACGGTTCCCAACTGCTCGGAAAGGTCAGTAGCAGTCCAATCAGCGTCTCCCCAACCGTATGATATGGCATTCCCTCGCTGCGCACATAGATCACGCGCTTCTGAACATTCCCGACAATAGATCAAAGACCCAGAGGTCTGATCAAGCAGGGTCTGGAACACCTCCCGAATCTGCTCAATTCCTCTTTTATAGTGATCCAAATGCTCTTCTTCGACATTTAGAACGATGCTATGTTTCGGCCGGTAAAGTGCCAAGGTCCCATCAGATTCATCTCCCTCCGCCACGAGGTATTGACCATCCTCATTCCACTCCGCATTCGATCCTAGAACCGGAATTTCTGCCCCTACGTAGTGACAAGGCTGACTCTCACTCTGGCGCAGAATATGTGCAATCATTGAGGAAGTTGTCGTCTTCCCATGTGTCCCAGAAACTACGACTCCGTCCTTAGTATGAAGAATGGCTGCGAGACATTCCGCCCGGCGGAAGGTGGCAATCTCTTTCTCTAAGGCAGCAGCTAAAGCGGGGTTGCTTTGACGAATTGCCGAGGAATAAATCACCGCATCTGCGTCTGCCACAGCATCGGCACAGTGAGGTGAGGAAAAGTTGAGTCCAAGGGCACGCAGACGTTCAGTCTCTCCAGAACTCACCCGATCCGAGCCACTGACCCGGTGCCCCATCTGGATGAGCAGACGCGCCAGACCACTCATTCCAGAACCCGCCACACCGATGAGATGAACACGAAGAGGTTCGCTCGGATTCAGCAATTTTTCGCTAAATTCAGTAATACTCATCCTTCAATCACAGTGGCAATCTGAGCCGCCGCCTTCGGCTCCGAAAGGGATTTCATCGCCTTTGACATTTTCTGGATGATCTCATCATCCAAGTCACACAACATCTCCTGAATGGTCCCCGAATCGATGCGGTCTTGCTGGATCAGAACGGCCGCACTTGCACGCTCGTATACCACTGCATTTGCAGTCTGGTGATCATCTGCCGCGTAGGGGAAAGGCACCAGTAGGGCTGGTAAGCCCACATGGCTTAACTCCGTCAAAGAAGAGGCCCCCGACCGTGCCACGCAGAAGTCTGCTGCAGCATAAGCCGCCCCCATTTGCTCACAAAATGCGAGAACCTTGTAGCCCTCCCGCTCACCGACCTGCTTCCGCAAGCGCTCATAATCTCCTTGTCCTGAAAGATGTAACACCTGCCACGAAGTTCCCTCAGCCCCCTTCGCCACAACCTCGTTTAAATGCTGCGCTCCTTGACTCCCCCCCATCACCAGGAGAGTTTTCTTTGAAGAGTCTAGGCCGAATACTCGGCACGCCTCCTCACGGCTGGGCAGATTCTCTAATTCCTCCCGCACGGGGGTCCCCGTCTGAATCACCGTCGAACCAGGTAAAAAATCCTCAGCCTCCTCGAGACCCACTAAAACCGCAGTAGCTCGCTTTGCAGTCATCCGGTTCGACCTCCCCGGAACGGCATTCGAGTCGTGGACGTATGTTCTAAGTCCCTTTTTAGATCCGGCAAAAACGGGAGGAAAAGAAGTAAATCCTCCCATCCCAAGCACGACATCAGCTGCCTCCCGTTCGATAATCTGACCGCACCTCTTAATCGTCTTTCGTAACTTCCACAAAAAAGAGAGCATCTTAATCGAGAAGGTAGGAGGCTTCGCAATCGCATTCACCGTCTCGAAACGGAGTTCGGAATATTTCTTCGAGGCTTGCGCATCAACCTTCTTTTCAGAGATCAGAAGCAAGACCTCGTGGCCTCGAGATTTTAATTCTTGGGCCACGGCAATACCGGGGAAGAGGTGACCGCCGGTTCCTCCACAGGCGATGATGACTTTCAATGGATCTGACACAGTGTTCTCAAGAGGCTAGGGACAAAAAACGAGTTTTTGAACTGCGAAATGTCGCAATCGCAACATCACTAGAACTAGCCCTATTCTGGCAAACTCCTTAATCAGTTTCTTAAACGCAGAACACACGCTTTTATTCAAACCCTTTCCTCAACTGGGCCGCAATTCCTTTTATTTTTTTAGAAAGCATTCCCTTCCAATTTTCACCTACCTTCTTGAAGGAAATCACCTCCAATGATTCTGTCTCTAACTCTCCTGCGAGAAGACGGCTCCGAACCAACACGTGGACAACCGAATCCCCCTCAGGCACCTCACCTAAAACTTCCAACTTATCAAAAGTTAACTCCCCTGCCGCCCCGATACGCTTCAATACAAATGATAAAAATCCACTAAAAACTGGGTGTCAGAAAGTTTGTGGACTGAACTCTTCGTAGCGCCTTCTCCAAAAAGCATGAGATAAAACTGCTGAGCGGCCTCTTGAAGCAAGGCCTCTCCGAAATCGAACGTAGCTCGAAATTCCTTGAGTTCATCTGCTGCAAAAAAAGCCGAAACGTCATCATACTTGCCTGCCTGCAAGGTTTCTAAATAAGACCTAGCAAGTTCTGAAGGATTCTGCGCTAAGATCCTCATTCCAGAGACAAACAGTACCAAACCACAGGCAAATGCGCATTTCATGACCTACCTTTAACACCTACTTGCGAAAACGAGCCAGTTTAAAGCATTTCTTTATCTTAGTTACCCAAAATTCCTTAATTTTCCGCAGATTCCCACGGCTGCCCACTCTCATGAATCATTAGCAAGGACTAGTGTGTCATCAGCAGCCGTGGCAAACATCCGTCGGTGTCGCCAGCCTTAGCAAGCCTAGCGAGTTCTTAAATACGATCTAGACGATCCGACCCTGACCCAAAGGTCCGCTCTAGTTCCAAGGGTGGGGCCAAGGGTCGTTCCAAGGCTTCACTCTAAACTAAGGGCAAAAAAAGAGCCGGTATCTTTGCTTCCACAAAAATACCGGCTTATAACTGGCGACGACCTACTCTCACAGGACCTATCGTCCCACTACCATCGGCGCACA
>CALFVL010000067.1 GCA_937928425.1 uncultured Verrucomicrobiales bacterium | reverse complement strand
GGGACGGTGACCATGCCGACGTTTGGGTCGATGGTGCAGAATGGGTAGTTGGCAGCCTCAGCATTACGAGTGCGAGTGAGGGCGTTAAAGAGGGTGGATTTACCGACATTGGGCATTCCTACGATTCCGGCCTTGAGCATGATGTGGAGGGCTTAGCCTAGGATCGAGGTGGTGAAAACCCCCAACTCGCGAGAGGGTGAGGTTTTTTTTCTGCTTTTCGGTGGCTTTGAAGTGCTGGGTGTGTCTTTTGAGTGGAGGGTGAGGTTTACGGGGAATGTGTTTTTTCCATTGCTAAGCGTTTGCGGGAGAAGCATAATGAAGCCAGCGGCAGGCTGTCGCTACTTTAAATCTATCCCTTAACGTTATCGCTAGACCAAGAAATTTTCGAAGAGGAGGCGGCGGGGGCCGTCGCCGTGGACGCCGTAGAGTCGACAAAAGCGGGAATTCCGCTGATGGCGATGAGCAGAAGTCCGTGGAGGTGGATGGAACCATCTCAGCGGTGCTTGCTGGAACGATGTTTAAGGTGGCCTTGCCAAGTGGGCATGAGGTTTTAGCTCATATTTCAGGGAAGATGCGGAAGCGCTTCATCCGCCTCGTAGTGGGGGATAAGGTGAAGATGGAGATGTCTCCTTATGATACCACGAAGGCGCGAATCGTCTTCCGTTTGGGCTAGGGAAGGCTGCTCTTAGTATGCTAAGTGCGAATTTTTTAGGAAGAGGTGGGCTTTATAGCCTGCCTCTTTTTTTATGGGGAGGTGAGGTGGGTGAGGTGGATTTGGGCGCTGGGCTTAGTCCTTGCATTTTCGGGGTGTGAGTTATAGGACTACGGGGAGATGGCACTGATGGGTGCTGTCTGAAACATACAGCGATATTTTGGGACTTGTTGATCAAATTAAGCGTTGGAGATTGGTTCAGCAGGGCCTGTCTTCAGGGAGGAAACGCCGGACGAATTCTGGTGGGGGGTTCTTAGGTTCTTTAGACCGGAGTCTGGTGATGCGCGGGGTCTTATATTTGGCCTTCGCCTTGGGGATGCTGAGTCTTTTTGCGGGGGTCGAGAAAGTGACCTATACGGGGATCGTGGAGGCGTTGGTGATTATGATCTGTGGATTGGCGATTTTCCATCTCAATCACCAACGGGCGTCAGCTCGTAACGGGAGTGTTTTTCTGGTTTTTGGGGGGATTTTGATCCATCTTTGGATGGTTAAACTCGCTTGTGGGGTGGCTTTGAACTCTGGCTTAGGTGCTAATTTTGAGTTTCTCATTATGCCGATGGCTCTGGCTCCAATGGTGCACTCGGTTCTACTGGGACAACGAGTGGGAGTCTATTCGTCAGTTTTTGTGAGTCTTTTCGGGGCTTTGACGGTCCCGGGAGATGACCGCTGGGCTTTTTTCGCGATGAGTCTATTTTGCGGTTTAACGGCAGTCTTCGCGACGAAGCGGGTGCGGAAGCGGGGCCGGCTCTTGAGGGCGGGTTTCTGGGTGGGTCTGATGGCCTTAGTGGTAGATTTGGCCTTTGCGAAAATTCCGGTGACTGAGCTTTCGCTCTCGGATACGGAGGGTTTACGGGTTTTTGGACAGGCTTGCCTGATCGCGCTGTCTACGGGCTTGTTGACGGGCTTATTCGTAGGGGGGATTTTACCTCTTTTAGAGGGTCTCTTTGGTCTGACTACGGGGATTTCTTGGCTGGAGCTCAGTGATTTAAATCATCCGCTCTTACGTAAGATGCAGATTGAGGCTCCGGGGACCTTTCACCACAGTTTGATTGTGGCTTCTCTGGCTGAGGGCGCAGCGGAGGCGATCGGGGCGAATGCGATTATGAGCCGAGTGTGTGCCTACTTCCATGATATTGGTAAGTTGCATAAGCCGGAGTATTTTATCGAGAATCAGGGAGGGGTGAATCCGCACGATGGCCTAACTCCCACGATGAGTGCCTTAATCATTATATCTCACGTGAAAGACGGGGTGGATCTGGCGGTGAAGCATAAATTGAATCCGAGGATTTTAGAGGTGATTCAGGAGCACCATGGAGATTCCCTTGTCTACTTCTTTTACCGGAAGGCACAGGAGCGCATCCAGAAATTAAAAGAAGAGCGGGGTGGAGATGCTGTGAGTCGTGATGATTTACCTAAGGTTGAGGAGAAGAGTTTCCGCTATCCTGGACCGATTCCTCAGTCGCGGGAGAGTGGCATCATTTCCTTAGCAGATGCGATCGAGAGTGCCTCACGGACGATTTCTAAGCCTTCGCCCAGTCGTATCCGCGCTCTAGTCGATGAGATTGTTTACAAGCGGGTGCGTGATGGCCAGCTCGACGCTTGCGGCCTTACGATGAGTGAACTGACGAAGGTGAGGGAGGTCTTTTCTGCGACTCTGAGAAGCATGCTACATGCTCGCATTGAGTATCCCAAGGAGCAGTTAGAGGATGCTCCGTCTGATCTCTCGACGAAGGGGGGAAAGGTGGTCTCGGTTGAGGAAATTGAGAGGGTGAGGCAGCGTCTTCAGCAGGGTGGGAGATGAGGGTTGAGATTTATCCTACCTGTCAATCGCGTGAGATCAGCGGTGTTTTTTTGGACCAATTAGAAGCGGGGTGGACAAAGGCGTTTGAGCTTTTAAGGAATATCGGGGTAGGGGAGATTGCCGATTTAGAGGTTTTGGAGATTACTTTACTAGATGATGAAGAGATGGCGCGCTTGCATGGAGAGTTTCTAAATGACGCTTCTCCCACTGATGTCATGACTTTTAAGCATGGTGAGCTTCTGATCGGAGTCGAGGTGGCAGCTCGACAGGCGGCTGAGTTCCAGAGTCAGGAAGATCGGGAAATTGCCCTGTATGGTGTCCATGGGATGCTGCATTTAGCGGGTTTTGATGATAGGTCATCAAGCGATGCTAAGAAAATGGCGGTCCGCCAAGAAGAGGTTTTAGAGGCATGTTTTACCTTTAGCGTCTGAGGGAGGGCATTTTTTTCTCCCAATCTGTCTCTGCTGATTGACACCTTACTCTCGTTTCACCAATCTGTTTTGAAGGATGGAAGGGCGATTGTCCTTCCCCGCAAATGACGCCATAAACGCACCCTGAATCTTTTAAACCGTGTATTCAAACGAAGACTATTTGATCCAACTTCTCGTGGAAGCTGGGCACCTGACTGCCGAGCATGTGGACGATATCCGTTCCAAACTTGGAGACGAACACCTGATCCAGCATTTTTTAGAGCATGGTGATATTACAGAAACGTCCGTAGCTGAAGTTTCTGCGGCTAATGTCGGGACCCAAGTGATCGATTTAGCGAGCGGTTTCATCGACCCTGCTTTTAAGGAGTATCTTTCGCTGACGGATTGCCGCCGCTTCAATGCCATCCCTTTTGCCGATGATGGCTCCTATCTGAGTATCGCGCTTGCTGATGTGTTAGACTTCGAGGCTCAGGATGCTATTCCGCATATTGTCAACCGCGAGTGCCAGTTCTTTGCCGCGCCGCCTACGGGCATTCAGAATGCTTGGCAGCAGATCTTCGGAGATGAGGTGGGCCAAGCTGACGCGAGTGAACTTCAAGTCATGGGAGGGGCTGGAGATGATGATTCTGATGCCCCTATTATTAAATTGGTATCAGGCATTCTCGTAGACGCCTTTAAGATGCGGGCGAGTGACATCCATATCGAACCACTTGAGACATCTTTACGGATTCGTTGCCGGCTTGACGGAAAGCTCATCGAAACTGCGAATCACCCTAAAAAACTCCTCCCTGCAGTCATCGCACGTCTTAAGGTGATGAGTGCGACGATGAGTATCGCTGAGAAGCGCATCCCGCAGGATGGGCGAATTCAAGTTAAGATGGGTGGAAAAGAGGTAGACCTCCGTGTTTCCTCAGTTCCCAGTAATCACGGTGAGAGCATCGTCATGCGTATTCTTGATAAGTCCGCACTCTCTCTAGGACTTCCACAGCTCGGTTTTCTTTCTGATGATCAGGCTGTCTTTGCTGAACTTCTGCGCCTTCCGGACGGGATTATTCTCGTCACGGGGCCGACTGGATCAGGTAAGACGACCACTCTTTACGCTTGTCTAAATGAGATTAATAAGCCGGATAAAAAGATCATCACCGTAGAGGACCCTGTCGAGTATGAGCTCGCGGGGATTAATCAGGTCATGGTCCGTTCTGACATCGGCATGACCTTTGCAGCGGCCCTTCGTTCCATGCTTCGACAAGCGCCTAATATCATCATGGTCGGTGAGATCCGAGATGGAGAGACTGCGAACATAGCCATTAATGCCTCCCTGACTGGCCACTTAGTTTTCTCCACCCTGCACACCAATGATGCACCTAGCTCAGTCGCCCGCTTGTCTGATATGGGGATTAAGAACTTTCTGATTGCCTCAGCGGTGCGTGCGATTCTTGCACAACGCCTCGTCCGTAAACTCTGTGATAAATGTAAAGCCCCCGCAGTCCTTACCGAAAAGGAACTTAGGATGCTTAATATCGATGCCTCACAAGCAGGTGAGGCTAATATCATGGGACCAGTAGGCTGTGAAAATTGCCGTAATACTGGCTACCGAGGCCGGATCGGTATTTTCGAAATCTTTCTGGTGGATGATGAGGTCCGCCACCTTATTAACCAGAATCTGAGTTCTCCACAGCTCCGTAAACGAGCGCGTGAATTAGGGATGAGAACTCTCCGTGAAGACGGAATCCGCAAAGTCCTAGTAGGGATGACCTCCGCTGCTGAAGTCATCGGAGTCACCATGTCTGACGCTGAATAAACATCCCACACACACGAACTTAAATTTATAAACACGATGGATAATACACAAATCCTCGACCTCTTCATTGGGCGCAGCATGATCGATGGGCCCCTGAAGGCTGATGTTCTCTCAGAAGTCGAAAATAGCGGGAAAGAAGCCGCTGAAATTCTCGCAGACTACCAAGTCATTAGCTCACGTGATGATATTTGGCCTATCATTGCCCAAGAACTGGGTGCTGAATTTATTGACCTAAGTGACTTCACTCCACCAGAAGCGCTTCTCTCGCTGATTCCCTCTGGAGTCGCACGTCTCCACGGAGCCCTTCCCATTTCTTATGGAGATGGGGGAATTACCGTAGCCCTCACTGATCCGCTGAACCCTCAGATTCTCGAAGATCTCCGCTTTGCGGTGGGCCAAGAACTCATCCTCGTCGTTGCGGCGGATTATCTCGTCGAACAGAAGATTAATGAGCTCTATGGTGGAGAAGAAAAAGCCATGGATGACATCCTCAGCCAGCTGGATGGAGGTCTTAGCTTTAAAGGAGGGGAAGCAGAAATGGAGGATGAGGCCAATTCTGCACCGATCATGCGCTACGTGGATCTAGTGATGTTTCAGGCGATTAAGGAAAAAGCCTCAGACATCCACTTCGAGCCCTTCGAGACCGAGTTTAAAATTCGCTACCGGGTAGATGGAGCACTCTATGAGATGACTCCACCGCCCGTTCATCTCGCCTTACCCATCATCTCTCGAGTCAAGGTCATGGCGAACATGAACATCGCCGAGCGCCGCATTCCTCAGGATGGCCGCATCGTTAAGCAAGTGGGAGAGCAGTCCGTGGATATGCGTGTTTCCTCCTTACCGACTCAGTATGGTGAAAGCGTCGTCCTCCGTGTCCTAGATCGTAACTCGGTGAACCTGAATCTCGATAACCTTGGACTTCCAGGACACATTCACGAGTACATTCACGACACCATCCGGATGCCCAACGGCATTTTTATCGTCACCGGACCCACAGGTGCAGGAAAGACCACCACCCTTTACGCTGCTCTGCGAGAAATTAACCAGATCGATACAAAGCTCCTCACCGCTGAAGACCCTGTGGAATATGACGTAGACGGCATTATCCAAGTGCCTGTGAATGATGCCATCGGCATGACCTTTGAGCGCGTTCTCCGCGCCTTCCTCCGCCAAGATCCCGATAAAATCTTAGTTGGAGAAATGCGAGACCTTGATACTGCTAAGATCGCGATTCAGGCCTCCCTCACTGGGCACCTCGTCCTCTCTACCCTCCACACGAATGACGCTGCGGGGGCTGTCACTCGTCTAGTCGATATGGGGACCCAGCCCTTCCTTGTGGCAGCATCCCTCGAGGGGATCCTCGCGCAGCGCCTCCTCCGGACCATCTGCCCAGATTGTCAGACTCCGTACGAGCCGAGCGAGACCATTCTCACTCAGCTGGGCGTCTCCCCTCATGAGCTTGGGGATAAGAATTTCTACACAGGGAAAGGCTGTAAAACCTGCGGAGAGTCTGGCTACAAGGGCCGTGCCGGTCTCTACGAACTTCTGAACGTCACCGATCCCATTCGGGAACTCATCATCGACCGCGCTCCCTCTGTCGTCGTAAAACAAAAGGCAGTCGAGCTCGGGATGACGACTCTCAGAGAAGATGGTCTCCGCTGTATTTACGAAGGTCGGACCACGATTGAGGAGGTCTTGAAGTACACTTAAGCGAGTGCTACCCTAAATGACGAATCTTAGCATAGCCCATATTTCAGGATTTCAAGCTTCCCCATCCTCCCCCTAATTCTTTAGATTTAAATACACATACACATTTCATGGCAAACTTTCAATACATCGCACTTGACCCCAAAGGTGAACAGACCACGGGAGTCGTCCAGGCCAACTCAGATGCCGAAGCCGTCACCGCACTTCGAGGGCAAGGCCTCTACCCGACTCAAGTTGTCGAAGAAGGCAAAGGCACCCTCGCCGGTAAAGCGGGTAAAAAAGGAAAAAAGAAGACTAAGGCCAGAGCTAAAGGCAAAGGTAAGATTGGGGGTAAAGTGAAGCCGAAGGTCCTCATGATCTTCACCCGGCAGCTTGCCACTCTCATCGACTCTGGACTCCCACTCCTGCGAGGTCTGAACGTCCTCGGAAAGCAGGAACCTAATCCGGTTCTCCAAGCGACGATCACGAACATCGCAGACTCAGTCCAAGGTGGCGCGACTTTCTCAGAAAGCCTTGGTCAGCACCCTAAAATGTTTAATAAACTCTACGTAAACATGGTGAAGGCAGGTGAACTTGGTGGTGTTCTTGAGATTGTTCTCACCCGTCTCGCTGAATACCAAGAGAAGGCTCATAAGCTGAAAGGTAAGATCGTCTCTGCCATGGTCTACCCGCTCATTGTCATGTTCATCGCCGTGGCCATCATGAGTTTCCTCATGCTCTTCATCGTCCCTAAGTTCCGCGATATGTTTAATGATATGGGGAATGCCCAGCTTCCGCTCATCTCACGCGTCGTCTTTGGCTTCTCGGACTGGATGCTCGCTAGGGCCTTTATTCTTCCAAATTCCGTTTGGCTCCTCTTCCTTGCAGTAGGCAGCTACATGGCCTTTGGTGCCTGGACTCGGACTAAAAAAGGGCGTAATATCGTAGACTCGATGAAGCTTAAGCTCCCCGTCTTTGGAGACATTCAGCGGAAGAGCGCCATCGCCCGCTTCACTCGGACTCTTGGAACCCTCGTCACCTCTGGTGTTCCGATTTTACAAGCTTTGAATATCACTCGAGATACCGCTGGTAACGTCATCGTAGCTAAAGCGATTGATGAAGTTCACGATGCTGTTAAAGAAGGTGAGTCCATCGTCAGTCCTATGACTGGATCAGGAATTTTTCCGAATCTTGTGGTCTCCATGGTAGATGTGGGTGAGGAGACAGGTCAGCTCCCTGAAATGCTACTTAAAATTGCAGACGTCTATGACGATGAGGTCGATAGTTCAGTCACCGCATTAACCTCCATTCTTGAACCGATCATGATCGTCATCCTCGCTCTCGTCGTGGGTGCCATCGTCTTTGCCCTCTTCCTCCCACTGATCAAGGTCATTCAGGAGATGCAAGGCGGCTAGACTGTCCTAAGAGTTCCTTTGCACTTTATGGAGAACCCGCCACACTGAACGCTCATGAAAAGACAGCCCTCTCTCAGCCACACTCGTCAAACTCGCCGAGCCTTCTCGTTGATCGAGCTCCTTGTCGTCGTAGCGATCATTGTCATCCTCGCAGGGATCGTCATAGGCGCTCTGATTAAGGTGAACAAGAATCGTGATATCGCTCAGACCAAGGTCACCATTAAGAACATCCGGCTGAAGCTCGAAGAATACGCCAGTGATAATAATGGGATTTACCCAACTGGGGAGGATACTAGCAGTGCTGCGGTTTTCCGTGTTCTCTCGGGAGACCCTACTGGACGTGGTGACACCCCCACTCGTGATGTCTATTGGTCTGAGCTCAACAATAATAGGAATCCTTCTCTCGTAGGAACCAGTCAAGGAAGGAAAGTCATCCTTGATGGGTTCGGTAATACCATTCGCTATCAAGCGGCCCTCGATGAAAACGGGGATCTCGTTCAGAGCGTCAAAAATGATGGTGACTTTGATCTCTGGTCCACTGGGCCTGATGGGGAACCCTCAGACCTAAATACCACTGGGATCCTTGACACCGAAGACACGAAAGATGACATCTGGGAATAAGCTAAAACCTTCTTTCTAAGATAATCCCCAAACTCACTTAACAGGTGGAAGGAGCAAATTCTTCCGCCTGTTCTACTCAATAAATATATGTCCGAAGAGACACCTTCAGCTAAAAAAGCTGCCAAAAAATCCGTACGGAAAAAAAGCGCCACGAAGCGCAGTCCCCGTAAAAATACGAAAACTGATAACCCTGATGAGCAGCTCCCTCTTGATGAGTCTCTAGATAAGGAGAAAGAGGAAAACTCACCGACTCCACCGCAAGGTGAGAGCGAGACTAGTCCTAGAAAGCGGCCTCCTCGTGAGCCGAGATCAGGCGTGCGAGATGCCCGCCGTGATACCAGTGATGAGCCCCTCGAAAATGAGATCAGTGAAAAACTTGTCGATTCTGAGACTCTTCCCAAAGAGGAAAAGAGTGCGAAAGTGGGCGAGCAGAACCGGCCAGAACAGAACGAGGGCCGAGGACGTGGCCGTAATCGGGGCCGAGGCCGCGGGCAGGAGCGCGCTGAAAAGCGGGAACCTAAGCCCCGCATCGTACTAGATCAGAAAGATCTTAGTAAGAAGGCGTGGAAGATCTTCGAATCTGAAGTGACTGAGGAAGGACTCGCCCTCCTTGATGATAATGGTCTGCGCGACTACGCCCGTAGCAGTTTTAATGCTGCTCGTCTCTTCCTTGAAGAAGAGAACCGCGTAGCTGGACGCCAAGAAAAGGTTAAAAAGGCCAAGCCTGATAAATCGGGGAAACCAGATAAATCAGATAAGCCTGAAGAAGGTGAGGCCTAGCTCCTCATTTATTCCATTTAGAAAAGCCACCGCGAGTTTCTTCTCACGGTGGTTTTTTCTTAAGAACGCTAGGAGGCTACGAAGTGACCTTCCTTAGAAGCTAGAGGGGGAGCTTATCCGAGAATATCGTGAATGATCTTTGTAGGGTTCACTCCGGTTAGCTTCTGGTCTAGACCTTGATACTTAAAGGTGAGTTGGTGGTGGTCGATGCCCAGTTGGTGGAGGATCGTGG
>CALFVL010000066.1 GCA_937928425.1 uncultured Verrucomicrobiales bacterium | reverse complement strand
CAGCTTCCCCCGCTTCGTCCGCACCTCTTCAAAGATGATCGTGGTCCCACCTTTCTCATCCACCTCATAGCGGATCAGTTCTAAGCCTTGCTTCGTCTTCCCTCCCGCCGCGATGCGGTCCGCCCTTCCTAAAATCTCGCCCAGCTGCTCGATGTCCTCGCGACTCACGGCCACCTGTCCACGCGCTGCTTCCTTCTCCTCATTTCCATGACTCTTCACCACATGGCGAATGGCCGAGGAATCAAGGCTGTGTGAATAGCCCGTCACGTCCACTCCGGTGTCTCGCAGGATCCTTTCTGCCTCTTCCGCAGGCACCGGGCGGTAGTCCACAAAGCCCTCACCCCCCGAGAAGGTCTCATCATAAAGTTTCCCGATCGCCTTGCGCGAGGCCTTAGCAGTCCACCCCCTCCGGCGCCGCGTCAGCCACCCTTGCCGCGCTCCCTCAGACGTTCCCGCATTCGCCTCAGCTTCCACCACCTTCTCTTTTCCAGCCCCCCAGCCATTCACCACCGCACTGGCTAAAACCTGCTCATAGGCCGCCGCCGTTTCCTCGCTACTCACCCGGTCGAAAACTTCCTCCGCCTGCCCTAAGAGCGCATTACGCTCCCCCTCACTCTCGGCACGCCCTGCCTCTTCTAGCAAGGCCGCCACTGGGGCCAAATCCGCCAAGGCACCCTCAGTCACCTGCTCACGCGCCGCCTCAAAAAAACGCTCTTCCTCACCTCTCTTACGAAAAGCCCCCTCACGATTCAGCGCGATTTCTCCCAGCTCATCTCGTAGATCGTTCCGCTCTCCCTCACGCCCCCTCTGACTCCTCGGCTCTCCGCTTTTTAAAACCTCTTCTCCCACATCCGCGAGTGACACTTCCATCTCAGCGGCGATCTGACTCAGACTCACCTGCGCCCCACGATCCGCGAGGATGGTCGCCGCCCTCAGCTTCTCAATGCTCCCCTCTTTCCGCACATCACGTAATTTCAACTCCGCGAGTGGATCCACCCCACGCCCGAAGTAGTACTCGATCACCTGCCGACTGACCTGCGCCAGCGTCTCCTCGATCGTGGCCGCATCATCCGCCTTATTAATCTCACTCTCTTCACGCTGCAGACTCGCCCCCTGCCCCTCACCATCACGCGAGGACATCGTCGATAGATCCCCCCCGCGATACAGGGCCGCGAACTTCCGGTCCACCCGCTCGATGATGGCCGGCATGGGCATCGCGGAAGGATTCCCGTTCGACTGGATCAGATGAATGGGAAGCTTAGTGGGATCTTCCACATTATAGAGCGTGGCCGCCCAGTCATTCGCATAAGAGGCCGTGGCCTCACGCATGGCATCCCCTTCCGGCGTGCCCTTCGCCGCACTCGTGCAGCCCACCACACCGGGCACCGAAAACTTATCTGAAAAAATCGCCAAGTTATTAATCCCATCTCGCTTAAAGAAATAACCGATCGAGCAAGGAATCATGAGCCCATCCCCCTTCGTCACCATCCACCGGTCCCGCATCATCAGCTGGCCATCGTAGGCGTAAGGATCTTCACGATACCTCAGAGCACCCGTGCGATTCTCAAACAGGAACAGGGGCACGAATTGGAAAGTCGCCCGCAGCCCTGAACGCCGTGGCTCCCACACGATATGGTGGCACGCATAGCGGTAAGACACTGAGCTCATCATCTGCTTCACCAGCCTCTTCAGCCCGCCACGCTCGTCGCGGTCATAAGCATTCACCGCTTCCACATTCCCCCAAAAGTTCTCCAACACGTCCTTATGCTCCTCCGCCGCCGCTGATTTCTCCCCTTTGATCACAATCGCGCAATCCATCTGTGAAACCTCCTTCTCACGCTTCCCCTTCACCCCCGGAATGGTGTCATCGCGCTCCGCAATCGCCTCAAATAAAATCGCCCCCTCGCGCAGGTCACCATACTGAAAATTATTCAACGCCCGCACCAAGGACTGCGCCGTCAGCGAGCGCAGCGGATTCATGGTAATGTCCCGGATCCTCCGCAGGTCTTCCGCACCCGTTAAAATCGCTTCCCGATTCACGAAATCACCACCTTCCTACCCCAAAACACAAATTGGCAGGCCACCGAAAGACAATGACCCACTTTCCTGCAACGCAAATACAACGCATATCTCGCTTGGCGCACTTCCGCACAAAACGTCCGGCACTCCCCCCAAAGGCCCTTAAATCGCAAATATGAAGCTTTCTTAATCATCGTCTTTTTTTCCTCTAGTTCGGAAATGCCCTCCCCTGCCGTTCTCTTTCAAATTCCCCTCGAACCAGCGGCTCGAATTCGACCGCGCGCGCACTCCGGCAATCAGCATGCACCGCTAAGGCGAGCGCCCAGAAACGGTCCGCATGGCCCGCCTCACCACGCTCTGCCTCGAAGCGCACATTCCCCGCCGCCGTCGTCGTCTTACGAACCGCCCGCAGGTCTTGCTCCAATTCCTTATCGCCGAAAGGGATGGAAATTCCGCCATCTTCAAAGGCAGAGCGCAGCGGATAGGCCAGCTCCTCCTTCACCGGCCCACTAAATGTCACCCCCTCGATCTTATACTTCCCAAAGCGCTCCCCCATCCGCTCCGCGAACTGCATCCCCAGACCAGTTTTATCCACACACACCCTCCGGCAATGCTCCACCCACGGATAAAGCACCGCCTCTTGAGTCGAGAACTTCTCCCCCTGTAAATCAATCCGCTTCCGTAAAAAATAATGCCCACCCACTTTCTCCAGCACCATGAATGAGGTCAGGTCATGACTCCGACCGATGTCCAATCCCCCCAGCAAGGGATTTTGACAAGACGCCATCTCCTTGAGCGAGTATTCCCACTCCTCGCCCGCCGGATACGTGCAGGCATCAATCAGAGCATACTCCAGAAAAGCCCCCGCATCATCCGCTGGGACACACATATACTCCTGTAAAAAGGTCTCCTCATCGGCAGAACGCCTGCGCTGGTAGTCGAAGTAATCCGCCTCATCCATCTCCAGCCGTGGATCACCGTCCGGAAAAACGCATTGCAGCTTCCACAGCAGATGCTGGTCTAGGGCGTCTTCTAGCGTCACTCGGTGATGACTGAAACCCTTCGGATTACCCTTCTCCACAATCTCCCGGATCAAGGAATTAAAAAAATTGCCACTCCCTCGATGCGTCGAAATAATTGCCAACATCCCACCCCAGTCGATCGTGGGCGAGGCGATCGCATACACCCCGCGCGGATCTCTCCGCAGGGCATGCTCATCCAGCTTCACTCGCCCGCCCTTCCCCGCGAACACATCCGGATTACTCGCCAGCGAATTTAAGGTCGTCCCATTCGCGAAAGGTATGGTGTGCACGGTCACTTTATTCCCACTTCCATCCAGCAGCACCTCATCCCCTAGATCACCCGCCGCCCGATTCAGCGCCTTGGCGAATTTCTGGCAATCTTTCGCATAGAGCTTCGCCGTGGTCTCATCCCGCGAGCTCACCCAGCTATCCTGATCAGAGCTCCGCAGCGAGTGATAACGTGCCGACTCATAAGAATCCGCGAAGGAGACACCAGTCCGCCGACTCTTCTCCATGATCTTCATGATCGCCGGGTCCGTGATCCATGCCCACTGATAGGGCAGCCAGCGCATCTCCGCCTCCGGAATGTTCTTTGCCTTCCCCCGGAAGTTCTTGGCATGATCTGGAAGTCGCTTCGCCATTTCTACTTCTTTTTCATCCCGATTTCCGCCTCGATCAGCGCTAAGGTTTCCTCGCTCACTCCCCCACCCGCGCTCTCGCGCTCTTGTAAAATCTTCTCCACCGCATCCACCTTCGCCGCCTTTTCTTCGAGCAGCTTGATCCGCCTGTCGTCGTGCTCCAGGAGCCGGTCCTTCTGACTCAGCTTCCTCAGCGCGACAAAGGCCTTGGCATTTCCCTCCTCGATCGACTCGGAGGTAAAGAGGATCTGCCCCAGCCGTTCTAATTCTTCCGGCGTGCTCGCGGGATTGTCCTTCAGCCATTCTAACTTCGCCTGATCCACCCTTAAGGTCGCCCGCTCCGTCCGCTGCCTCAGCGCATACCATGAATGCCACTCCGAGAGCGTAGATAAGGCCACCGTAAATCCATGACGCAGCGGCACCTCCGCCTGGAGCTCCTGCAGACTGAAGGGTCGCATCGCCCCTTCCGGCTCTTCCGCATCCATAAGCACCTGCGGCGTCGTCAGCAGTTCCCATAAAGCCTCCTGCTCTTCCTGTGGTAGGTTCTTCAGCTTGCTGTCGCTTCTTGGTTTCTTGGCCATCCTTCATCCTTTCACTCGTTCTTAAGCCTGATCTTGCTCAGCCTTCGCCAGCCCCCTTGGCGTGGCATAGTACTCCACCTCATCAGTGTCCTCGTTCGTCTTAGACCGCAGGTATTCCTTCGCGTGGTTCCACTCCCGTGCTTGCCGTAGCTCTGTCAAATCCACCCTCCCCGGCACTCGCGCATTCACCGCCTCTTGCAACATCCGCTCCGTCTGCCCATAGGGAGCACTCATCGCTAAAATCTCGCGGATCAGCTTTCTAACTTGTCCTGGTGTCGTCATTTTAAAATTCGCTTTTAAAGCGCTGAAGATCCAGCGCGGTGTTCTCAGCCTTCGT
>CALFVL010000065.1 GCA_937928425.1 uncultured Verrucomicrobiales bacterium | reverse complement strand
TGCTCGAGGGCCCATGCGGCCATGAAGTTTCCAAAGCCTGCTGTTAAGTGAGTCACGGCTCCATAACCTGAGTCACATTTAAGGCTACCGACCATGTCTGCAGGGCGGGTGGTCGTGATCCCACCATCGCAGCTAGGAAATTTAGCCTGTTCCGTAGAGAAGACAGCTGGGATTTTAAACTTAGGGATCTTTTTTTGCGCTTTGGGGAAGTGGTAGTGTGAGCGTAATTTTTTTCTCACAGAGAGGAGGAGAGGGTCCCCGTGAGTTCTAGCAAGGTCGGCAATTTTAATCTGGGAGAGGTCACTGCGGCCACCGGCAGCTCCACTCGCGATGACCGGAATCTTTAAATCCCGGCAGGTGGCGAGGAGGTGGCATTTTTGTAGCACAGAGTCGATGGCGTCGATGACGAGGTCAGGCGCGGGAGCGAGGAGTTCTTGCGAATTTTTTTCGCTATAAAATGATTGCTCTATAGTGCAGTGGACCTCGGGGTTTATGGCATGAATGCGATCTGCGAGAGTCAGCGCTTTGGATCGGCCGATGGTCTCGCTGGTGGCGTGAATTTGGCGGTTGGTATTGGTAATACAGAGGTCGTCTAGATCGACTAGGGTAAACTGGCCGATTCCCGAACGAGCGAGACTTTCTACTGCCCATGAGCCAACTCCTCCGAGGCCAATCACCATGACATGGGCCTTTGAAAAGTGGCTAAGGGCATCGCGGCCATAAAGACGTGCAATGCCCCCGAAGCGATTCAGATAGTCCTCTGTCACGCGTGTTATCTAGCTTAAGATGTCGATTGAACAAAAGGATGTATTTTGCTAATTGAAAGGCGCAAGACGACGATGACGAGTAGCAAAGAAGTGAGTAAACAGCGGCAATTTGTGAGGCAATTTTCCGTGATGCTGCCGAACCGAGTGGGGGCTTTTTCCTCGCTTTCTAGCCTGATGAGTCGCCGTAAGATTGAGGTGATCGGCCTGAGTGTGCAGGATTCTAGTGATGCTACGGTGGCCCGCTTAGTGGTGAATGATCCTGATGCGGCCGAGGAGTTATTTATGGAGCAGGGGATCGCTTACACGCTCTCTGAGCTGCTGGTGGTGAAGATGAAGGAGTCTGGGCCCGATTTGAAAAAATGCCTTAATGTTCTTTATGAGGCTGAGACGAATCTCGATTACGCTTTTTCTCTCATGGTTCAGCATCAGGGGCACGCGCTCTTAGCGATGTATTTAGAGGATTGTGAATTTGGTGCCTCGGTTCTGAATCAAGCTGGCCTGTCTATCGTGTATGAAGATGAGCTTTTACGCTAGAATTCTCCCCGGACGCCCGTAGGGTAAGGGGATGAGTGATTTACAAAACACGGATAGACGGACTCTTCTTAAAACAGGTGTGGCGGCGGCGGCCTCGCTCCCCTTTGCCAGCCAAGCACAGGTGGCGGGGAGTGATGAGTTAAAGGTGGCGACGATTGGCTGTGGGGGACGTGGACGCGGTGCCACGGCGCAGACTCTGAATGTGGCTGGGACGAAATTAGTCGCAGTGGCGGATGCCTTCCGTGATCGTGCAGAGGCTGCGGTGAGCTCGTTCCGCCAGCAATTTGCCGATAAGGTGGATCTCCCGGCGGACCGGATTTATGATGGTTTTGATGGTTACCGTGCCGCGATTGATGCTGCTGATGTGGTGATCTTAGCGACCACTCCGGGTTTCCGGCCTCAGCACTTCGAGTATGCGGTGGAGCAGGGGAAGCATGTTTTTATGGAGAAGCCAGTGGCGGTGGATGCTCCGGGGATACGCCAAGTTCTAGCCGCTGCTAAGAAGGCGGATGAAAAGGGACTGAAGGTCGTCTGCGGACTGCAGCGGCATTATGAGCCTAAGTATATCGAGACACTTGCTAAGCTGAAAGAAGGTCTCATTGGAGAAATTACGCACGGGCAGGTTTACTGGAATAGTGCAGGTGTCTGGGTGCGGGACCGTGCTGAGGGGATGACTGAGATGGAGTATCAAATGCGGAACTGGTATTACTTTAACTGGCTGTGCGGTGATCACATCGTGGAGCAGCACGTGCATAACATTGACGTGATGAACTGGTTTAAGGGAGGACCTCCGGTGAAGGCTCACGGAATGGGTGGGCGGCAGGTCCGTAAGGGGCCTCAGCATGGTGAAATTTTCGACCACCATGCTGTCGAGTTCACTTATGCTGATGGCACCGTGCTGAGTTCACAGTGCCGCCACCAACCTAAGACTCTGAACCGGGTGACCGAGGTGATCGGCTGTCAGAATGGTAAGGCGGAGCCGGGTAAAATCATCGACGCGAAGGGGAAGACCCTTTGGCGTTATCGCGGTAAGAACGATAAATCTCCTTATCAAATCGAGCACGATAAACTTTACGAGCATATCCGTGAAGATAAGCCGATTAATAATGCTTATTACACGGCGGCATCCACGATGACAGCCATTCTCGGGCGCATGGCAACTTATTCTGGTAAGGAAATTAAGTATGATGATGCTCTCGCAAAAGGCCTCTCGATCATGCCTGAGAGCTTTGCTTGGGATGCAGATCCCGGACCAAAGCCCGGCCCTGATGGAATCTATCCTTGCCCCATTCCTGGGGAGCATTTGGTGATGTAAGCCCTATGAACGATGCTGGGCGAGGCTGGATGGGGTCCAATGTCTCATCCGTCCTGCAATCAGTCTCATAAAGAAGAAGCCGACCTTTTTTAAGAAGGTCGGCTTTTGATTTTTTACAGAGTCAGCTGGACTGAGTGGATTAAGGTCTGAGTAGGACTGAATTAGAAAAGCCGAGGTAGGCTGCAATGAGTCCTAGGATGATGGCGATGAGATAAATGACGGGGGTCGGCAGAAGTCGGCGTTTGATGATGACGATGATTCCTCCAAGTAGGAGAAGAATCACGAGTTTCCCGATCATCCAGCTAGGGAAGCCTAGTTCTAGTTTTGCGGAGAGTCCAAATCCACTGAAGAGGAGGAGGAAGAGTCCGAGGCCGTGGATCATGGCCGGCTTACGCAGGGTGGCTGGCTTTTTAGGGTCTGAGGCGATGAGTGAGCCGAGTCCCGTGAAGAGAATGATGAGGCCAGTGAAGTGGATGATCTTATAAGTGCTAGGGTCCATAGTGTTGAGGAGATTTTAAATCGTACTGTGCGCCTTAAGGTGAGGAATCGCGGAGAGGAGTTTTTTGGTATAGTCGTCTTTTGCGTTTAGGAAGACTTCATCGGCCTCGCCATACTCTACGATTTTACCGGAGAACATGACGGCGATGTTGTCAGCAATGTAGCGGACTACGGAGAGGTCATGCGAGATGAAGATCATGGTGAGATCTAGTTTTTCGCGGAGCTCAAGAAGGAGGTTAAGAATCTGTGACTGGATGGAGACATCAAGGGCAGACACCGGCTCATCCGCGATGACGAGCTTCGGCTCAGGGGCGAGGGCCCGAGCGATGGCGATGCGCTGGCGCTGTCCACCGGAAAACTCGTGTGGGTATTTCCGCATGTGCTTAGAGTCTAGGCCCACGGTGGCCATGAGGGTGGTGACTTTCTCGGAAAGTTTAGGGGACTTCTTTAGATGTGGATGACGCTGGCAGATCGCCTCAGCTAAGGTGGAGAAAATGGTCATCCTCGGGTTCAGGGAGGCGTAGGGGTCTTGGAAAATCATCTGGAAGTCTAGCCTGCGCTTGCGGACTTCCTTTTTCTTCAGAGCGGTTAATTCCTCACCATCTAGGATGACTTGCCCACTTGTGGGGTCTTGAAGCTGCATCACGGTGCGTGACAGGGTGGATTTCCCACATCCAGATTCTCCTACGAGGCCAAGGATTTCGCCCTGCTTTAGGGAGAGGCTCACGCCATCGACCGCTTTGATGGTCTCAAGATTTTTCGAGATCAGTCGCCCTCCTTTTACGGGGAAGTGGGTTTTTAGGTCTTTGATCTCAAGAAAGGACACGGCGGGATCTTGGCTGAATTATAGGATAGTTCAAGGACTAGGAACGCGAGTTTCTGGGTAGGAGCCGGTAGCCCATCATGTAGTATTCATAGGCCGACCAGAGGGTGAAGACGGCGGCGATGACGGTGGGAATGATGAGTGGAATGGCCGTGAAGTGAAGCATGATCCAGCCCATCGCGATCATTTGCGTGACGGTGCAGATTTTTCCTATCGTGAGTGGCTGAATGGGGACCCGGCGATTGAGGTAGTAGAGGATGAAAATCCCGATGATAATTTCTAAGTCCCGTGCAATGACGAGGATGATGAACCAGATGGGGAGGTGCCAGTCATTCCCCCAGTTGACGAAGGTGGTGGTTAATAGACCGGTCATGAGGAGGGCCTTATCAGTCAGGGGGTCTAGGATGGCCCCGGTGAGGGACTTCTGGTTGAAAGTGCGTGCCACCCAGCCATCTAGGCCATCCAGAACAGAGGCAAGCGTGTAGATCGTCACCGCGAGCCAGCGCCGTGAGTCCTCTGGTGATCCTGCCTCGACGGTGTGTCCGTAAGCGATGGCAGCCCAGGCAAAAACCGGGACGAGCGCGAGGCGAATGAGGGTGATGACGGTGGCCAGAGTCACGATGGGACTGCTTTTTAGTGGACATTCTACGCTAGGGCAATTGAAAGGAAGCTGTGACGGCCACTGAATTAACGGAAATTTTAGCTGAAGTCGATGTGGTGCCCTCTAAGCGGCTAGGGCAAAACTTCCTCGTCGATGAAAATACTGCGCGGTGGATCGTGGAGCAGTTGCATTTAGATCCTGCAGATACCGTGGTGGAGGTGGGGCCGGGGACAGGAGCACTGACTGAGCATCTCATCGGGCGGGTGTCTAAAATCATTCTCGTGGAGTATGATCGCAGGCTCGCCGAGTATCTTCAGAGACGCTTCGCAGATCGTTCTGAAGTGACGGTGCTGAATCATGATGCAGTGCGTCTGGATGTGCGCCCTTTCTTTGCCCACAGACAGGTGAAGTTATTAGGCAATTTACCCTACTCAGCAGGAGGGGCCATTTTACGAAATTTCCTGAAAGGGCCATCACCCTTTATTCGTGCGGTCTTGATGTTGCAGAAGGAAATGATCGATCGGATCTTAGCAGGTCCGCGTTGTAAAGATTATGGGGTATTGACCCTTAGAATGCAGTGTGAATGGCAGGGAGAACCGGTGAAGGTGGTACCGCCGAGCTGCTTTATCCCGCGCCCTTTAATCGACTCTACCGTGATGACCTTGGAGCCTCGGCAGGCAGAATTACCGGTGCATGATCGGCGCTTGTTTGACGAGCTGGTCCGCCGAGGATTCGCGCAGCGGCGTAAGCAGTTACGGAAGAACCTTCCTGCTGAAATCGACTGGGAGACAGTGAGTCAGAAGTTGGGCTTTTTGGCGACGGCACGGGCAGAGGAACTGAGTTTGGAGGATTGGGTGGCTTTGACCCGGGAAGCTGATCCACTCTTTGAGAAGGAGGAAGGTCAGGGTGCTGATGAGTTACTCACCGTGGTGGATGAGAATGATGTCGTGCTGGGAAGTGAGAAGCGGGAAGTGATCCACCGTGAGGGGCTAAAACATCGAGCGGTTCATCTCTTCGTCCTGAACCAAAAAGGGGAGATTTTTTTACAAAAGCGGTCCCGCTTGAAAGACAAGTGCCCCGGATTGTGGGACTCTAGCGCGGCAGGGCATGTCGATGCCGGAGAGGAGTATGAGCTCTGCGCTCAGCGGGAGCTGGAGGAGGAATTAGGGCTGGTCCAGCATGATTTAAAAGAGGTGGGGAAACTGGGCGCCCACTCCAATACGGGCTGGGAGCATGTGAAACTTTACGCAACCTTAGCGCAGGGGAAGATCCGCTTTCCCTGCGTAGAGGTGGAGTATGGTGAGTGGTTTACGATGGCCCAGATTGAGCAGTGGGTGACTGGGGTGCCTGAGGATTTCGCCCCCGGTTTCTTGGCCTGTTGGAAGCTCTGGAAGGAGGTCAATCCCGCACGCTTTGCTGAAGAGTAAGTCGCAGGTCCTGCAAGTCAGTTGCTAGGGCTTTGCGAGGGATAGATTCGGGTCTATTCCGGTGGCGAGATCATCTGGTGGGCGCTTCTCAGAGGCGAGGAGTGCGGCGAAGGCAATCATCCCAGCGTTATCGGTAGTGAGGGCGGGCGGGGTGAGTCTGATCTGTAGTCCTTTTTGATCAGCGGCTTCGGAGAGGCAGTCTTGTAAGCGGCGGTTGCAAGCCACGCCGCCAGAGAGGGTGATGATTTGGTGACCCCGTTTCTGGGCTGCTTTAAGAGACTTCGTCACGAGGGAGTCGATGACGGAGGCTTGAAAAGAGGCGCAGAGGTCAGCGAGATGGTCTTGGGGATTCTTGAGCTTTTGGATCTGGTAGAGAACGGAGGTTTTTAGCCCAGAAAAGGAGAAGTCGAAAGGGGCGTCTTTTAGCTGGGCGCGTGGAAAGGCGAATGCTTTGGGGTCGCCAGAACGGGCCAATTTCTCGATCTCTGGTCCACCCGGATAGGGCAGTGAGAGCATACGGCCCACTTTATCAAATGCTTCCCCTGCGGCATCATCGATCGTGCGCCCGATGAGGGAATAATCTCCGTAGGCTTGGACGTCGATGAGAAGGGTGTGCCCTCCTGAGACGATGAGGCCAAGGTGGGGTGGAATTTGGCCATCCGCAAGGAAGGGAGAGAGAAGGTGCCCCTCCATGTGGTTGATCCCGTAGAAGGGTTTCCCACTGGCGAGTGCTAGACCCTTTGCGTAGGCGAGGCCGACGAGCAGCGAGGATGCGAGGCCGGGCCCACGAGTGGCAGCAAAGACATCGATTTCTTCCAGAGTGAGTGCGGCGTCACGAAGTGCTTGCTCGACGAGGGGACGGATACGCTGTGCGTGATTACGGCAGGCGACCTCGGGGACCACTCCACCGAATTCCCGGTGGATGTCAATCTGTGAGGAAATGAGAGAACTCAGGAGCTCTGGTCCGTTCTGGCCACGGCGGATAATGGCGACGGCAGTTTCATCACAAGAGGACTCGATGGCGAGGAGCATGGCTAGGTGGCTGGGGCGATTTTTTGTAAAGCGAGGGCGCCGAGCGCAAGAAGAGGGACGACGATCCAGAAGATGAAGTGGGGAGCGAGTGTAAAGACGAGGAGGAAATCGACGAGGGGGATGGCCGCAAGGCAGCGTGAAACGAAGGCGCCGACATCATGCGTCCGGCGGAATCTCCTGACGATGATGGCAAGGATGAGGATGAAGAGGGCTAGGGGAATGAGCGCGCTGGCGTATAGGAGAAGTTGTGGGCCTGAGAAAAAGAGCAGCGGAGAGCAGAGGCAGAGGATGGGCAGAGTTCTGGCGATCTCGTCTCCTCTTTTCTGAGAAGTCTCAGCGCGGGCGCTCAGAGAGATGCCGAGGATGTAGCCACCCAGACCCAGGCCGAGGAGAGGGAAGATGGCCCAGTTCTCCACCCTAAGCTGGGTGAACTGCTCCCACTGAATGAGGGAGAATGCGGCCAGTGGATAGATGAGGGCGCGTGCCCCCGCCATGAAGAGGAAGCTGATGGGGTGGACCTTATGCCACCTCGTGTAGGCGAGGATGCAGATGATGATCCCCGTGGCAAAGAGGGCAGAGACTGGGCTGACGAGGGCGCTAAAAATTAGACCTGCTCCCATGAGACTGAGTGCGAGGATGAGGACGCTTTGACGTGACCAACGGCCAGCAGGGATGGGCCGATCAGGGCGTGTCTTGTGATCAAAGCTGGCGTCATACCAGTCGTTCAAAAAACATCCGCCGAGGTAGAGGCAGGATAGAGAGAGGGTGATGAGGCTAAGGCAAGTCGGGCATAGATGTCCACTTTCTTGAAATGTAATGTAGCCGAGAAGAGCCCCAAGGAGGCCATTTGACCAGACGGTGGGCAGGTTCGCGAAGCGACTCATCGCGAGCAGGTCGATGATTTTTTGGCGGCTCATGAGTCTGTGGAGAGCGGGAAGAGGAACCTTAGTTTAGGCTGCGATGAAGGGCGTGGTGAAGGCTTCCTCAAAGGTGTAGATTTCTCCAAAGTCATCTAGGCTATCAGAGTCCTGTTTCCCAAAGACTCCGTTCTCGATGAAGAGAAAGACGATTTCTCCAATGTGACGGCACTTGCTGATGCCCCAGTCCTCCAGAATGGTGGCCGCCATCGGGCCGTATTCTTCTAAGACGTGGTCACGGAATCCTTGAAGCAGTTCACTCCCGCTGACGTGGCGTTTCTCACCATTCGTCTCCTTTGATAGGCGGTCTACGGTGAAATCTAGGGCTTCTCGTACTAGGAAATAGGCTCCGGGCTGGAAGCGCTTTTCTTTTTCTAGAATGGAGGCGACGGCGTGCTCAAATTGGTTCGTCTGCATGAGTGTCAATAAGGTCTATAAAAAGCCCGCTCATCTGTGGATAAGCGGGCTGGGAAAAAGAGATTACATCGGGAGTTCGATGAAGCCCTCGAGCTTACGGATCCGGGTGGGGTGGCGCATTTTACGGAGGGCCTTAGCCTCGATCTGGCGGATACGTTCACGGGTGACTTGGAACTGGCGTCCCACTTCCTCCAGCGTGCGGGAGTAGCCATCCTTCAGCCCGAAGCGCTGCTCTAGGACCTCGCGTTCCCGCTCGGTGAGAGTATCGAGAACCTCGATGATCTTATCCTTCAGCATGGCGAAGCCTGCTTCTTCCATAGGGTTCTCCGCAGATTTATCCTCGATGAAGTCTCCGAATGAGGTGTCATCTGAGTCACCCACGGGAGCTTGGAGAGAGATGGGCTGTTGCGCCATTTTTAGCACGGCGCGGACGCGCTCCACAGGGAGGTGGATCTCCTCGGCGATTTCATCAGGAGTGGGTTCACGACCATACTCTTGGACGAGCTGTTTCTGCACCCGCATGAGTTTATTGATGGTCTCGATCATGTGCACCGGAATACGGATGGTGCGGGCCTGATCTGCGATGGAGCGGGTGATGGCCTGGCGGATCCACCATGTGGCGTAGGTGGAGAATTTATAGCCACGACGGTATTCGAATTTTTCGACCGCCTTCATGAGTCCCATATTTCCTTCCTGAATGAGGTCTAGGAATGAGAGTCCGCGATTGGTGTATTTTTTCGCGATTGAGATGACGAGACGTAAGTTGGCCTCGACCATTTCGGTTTTTGCCTTGAGGGCATTTCGCATCCACAGGCGGAGGTCACGATTCGTTTTCTCAAACTCTTCGACATTATGCCAAGATTCTAGTGAGAGTTCTTTGATCGCGATTTCTGATTCATCGCTCTTTTTCCGTGAGTATTTCCAGATTTTTTCCTGATACTCGCCTACGACGTCACAGAAGTCTTCGATGACTTTTTGTTTGAAGAAAAAGCGGCTGTATAGACGGGCTATGCTCTGGAGGTTTTTCGAGAGGGTAGTCTCCAGTTTCTTCTTACCGCGTGGTGCTTTCGCGGAGAGTTTCTTGATGATGTCAGTGGTTTCCTCGTGGAGTCCACGGACCTGATCACAGAGCTTAGGGAGGGCCTTCATGTAGCGTTCCCGGCTTTCGATCTTTTTATCTAGGATGACGCGGTCAAAGCGCTCTTTTCCGCGCATGAGCTTGTCTGCGAGAGCGAGGTATCCTTTGGCGGTAAATCCGAAGAGGTGAAGATATTTCTGGACCTCGATTTCGGCGTCTTCGATGCGTTTTGAAATTTCTACCTCCTGCTCACGAGTGAGGAGGGGGACCTGTCCCATTTGCTTAAGATACATCCGGACAGGATCATCGAGGATGTCGAGCTTCTGGTCCTTAGGCTCCTCTTCGCCATCAATATCGCTTTTTTTCTTATCCTTAATCCGGTCGACTTCTGAGGCGTCAATGATGTCGAACTCCATCTGGCGGAGGCGGTCAAGGATGGCGGTGATGTCTTCTTCCTCGACGAGGTTATTCGGGAGAATCTCATGGATGTCATCATAGGTCAGGTATTCCTGCTCTTTGGCGAGTTTGATGAGTTCACGGATTTTTTCCTGAATCTCGGGTGTGTCGATGCGGTTCTTAAGTTTTTTCCCCTTGCTGGTTTTCTTTGGCGCCTCTTCACTCTTTACCTGAGCGACTTTTTTAGTGGCTGCGGTTTTTTTGGCAGCTTTCTTTACCGCTTTTTTGGCAGCGCTTTTCTTAGTGGTGACCTTTTTTTTGCTATCAGTTTTTTTGACCGCTTTTTTACTGGCAGTCTTTTTTACGGCGGCTTTCTTCGCTGTATTTTTTTTGGCGGGAGCTTTCTTCGCGGCTTTCTTGGCAGGTGCCTTTTTAGCAGCTTTCTTAGCGGTCGTTTTCTTTTTTGCCATGATTGTTAGAACGGGGTTGTGGAATGCAGGGCACACCTCACCTATTATAGGCCAGCAGGATGAAACTGCGGGAAAGAGGTTGTTTGTGAGGAACGGCGTTTGGTCAAGTATTTTTCAAGCAGTTCCAAGCAGGGACGTCTAGTAGGGTGGATATTCTACTAAGCTGAATTTAATTTTAGAACGGTGGGTTCTATTAGGCATAAATCCCAGTGAGCTGCCAATTTTTTGGTGGAGTGTAAGTGAGTTGCAGGAGGAGGGAGTCTGGCAGTTCGATGTCCCACTGTGCTTGCTGCCAGCTGTCTTGCCACCAAGATCCTGAAAGAGGGAAAGGACCGCGAGTTTTATGGATAGGGCCTTGGTGAGGGCCACTCAGGAGAGCGAGGGGGTGTAGGTATGCCCCTCGCTTTTCTGATGCAACGCTTACCGAGATGGGCGGGCGCTGACGTTTAAGGGGCAGATTGCTTACGGGGTCCAGCTCTGGGACGGTGGGTGTTTTGAAATCTGGGAGGATGGGAGAGAGCTGGAAGGAGTCTGGGCAGTGGGTGTCACGCTGGTGAGGGATGCCAAGGTTCTGAGGCCCGACGAAGGCGGAGAGACGGCGGATGGTTTCGGTGAATTGATTCGGGTCTTTGAGACTGCGGGAAAAGAGTTGGTGCTGAGCATGGTGAGGGAGAGCGGGGATGAGTTGGAGGTGGAATTCCTCAGTGGGAGCGGGAGCTTGGAGGGTATCGAGGTGGGTGTGGAGGCTACGTAGAAGAATGTCTGGTGAGAGGGTGGGCTCGGAGAGGGTGAGCTTACGGCTGTGTGCGGCTCCATTATTAAAGGCGAGAGTAAGGTGTAATTCTGCGGCTGCACGCTGCTGCTGTGCGAGGCGGTTGCAGAGGGTTTGCAGGAGGCGTTTTGCGATAAAGAGAAGAGGCGCGTGGGTCTCGATCGGAGGAGTGAAGCTGTGCTGGATCTGGTAGTGTTTTTTAGGGCGGTGAAGGGTGAGAAGGCGGTGTTTTTTAGCGAGGAGGACGTCATGCAGATGGGCTAAGTCTGGCCCGAGGCGCTCGGCGAGTCCTTGGCGAGGGAGCCGGCTAAGGTCAGCGAGGCATTGCAGGCCCCAGAGCTGCAAGGTGCTAAGTTGGGAAAGGGGGAAGTTTTCCAAACGAGCCCGGGCAAGGTCTTCGAGTTTTAGGGTAAGGGGGGAGTTTTCTTTAGTGAGGGAGGCGAGGTGGGCAAGGTCGGGAGTGGGACCGAGCCCGATTTGGAGAGGTAGATCAAGATAACTAGCAGCGGCAAGAGTGTGAGTAGACCAGTCTTCTTCTGAGGCCATGAGGAGTGTGGAGAGGTCGAGAAGGAAGGTCTCTGGGGTGGTTAGCTCGAAGTCAGGAACGAGGGAGTCGACAAAAGCCAGTGCCTCGGACTGAGCTGATTTCTCGGCGGCAAGGTCACGCTCGAGGATGAGGAGGTCAAGGTGACGAGCGATGGCGCGGGTGGGATGAAGGCCGGGGTGAATGTGCTGCTGGCGAGCAGCCTGATTTACTGCGATGATCTGAACTTTTTCGGATCCTCGTTGAGCGAGGAGGGCGGCGGGCTGGGTGGAGGGGGTGCCACGGCGAGAGAGGAGACAGTGTAGCGGGAGGTCATGGAAGTGGAGGGCGGCGTAGCTCATGCTTTATGAGTGTGCTGGTGTTCTAGGCTGTGATGGAGTTGTAGGGAGGGTTCTTCGAGTTCTAGCTGAGCGAGAGAGAAGTGACCGCTTAAAGTGAGTCGGCGATGAGGAGTGGGGACGAGGGCATGTGGAGTGATCGCGAGCATGGTGCTACCCGAATGACGGGCATGAACTTTAAGTCGCTGCCAGAGCGCGTGCGGGATGCGGCGAAGTTCACGCTCGGCGACGAGGTGAAGATCTAGGATGATGAAGGGAAGATTCCCATCTCGGAGAAGGAGGTCCGCAGCTTGGATAGCTTGTTCGGACTTTGAGCAGCGAATCCAGATCAGATTATGGCATTTTTCATTCCCATAAGAGGCGGGGTCGAAGCTGTCACGGCCATCGATGAGGACTAAGGGAGTCTCACGTTTTTTATCAAGGAGTTTAGATATGACGAGAGAGGCACCGGATGATTGATGAGGGGAGATCATCTCGCTCAGGTGGCCGGGGGCGAAGGTGAGTGGCGCAGGTGGAAGAGAGGCTGGCGGATGAGGAGCACGATGAGCAGCAGGAAATTTCTCGCGAAGTTCACGGCGCAATTGTTGAATTTGAAGAATGCTCAAGTTCTGTTCATTAGAACACTTATTTAAGGTGTGAGCAAGCGAACAATTAGGGAATGAAATCATTGAGCTTGGTTGATGAGGAGGAAGGGCGTATTGCGTTTCACGAGATGGCTTTGGAAACAGTTGAGTTGGTGTTGAGCCCTAGTGAGGCTGCTGATGAGCGGGGATGGGCTTTACGAATCACTAAAAAATTACGGGTGAAAGCAGAACGGGTGACAGGCTTTCGCCTTCTAAAGCGCTCGCTCGACGCACGGAAACGGCCCGTGAGGTTCCGCTTAAGGTTCGAGGTAGGGGTGGATGAGAAATTGCCAGAAGAGGCGGAGCTGAGATGGGAGGGGGGAATTCTGAAGAAGAGCGGGATGGCCGCGGAAGAGATCGTAATCGTAGGCTGTGGTCCGGCGGGGATGTTTGCGGCACTGCGTTGTCTAGAACTCGGTTACAAACCAGTGTTACTAGAACGGGGGAAGGATGCCTCGGCGAGGCGCTTCGATCTAGGGCCGATTTTAAAAGAAGGTCGTGTGATCGAGGAGTCGAACTACTGCTTTGGGGAAGGTGGTGCCGGAACTTTCTCTGATGGGAAGCTCTACACTCGGGCGACGAAGCGAGGACCAGTGGCGGAAATTTACCGTACGCTGGTGGCCCACGGTGCTCCCCGAAAAATTCTAGTAGAGGCCCACCCGCATATTGGATCTAACCTGCTCCCGAAAGTGGTGATGGCGATGCGCGAGTCCCTACGGGAGTCCGGAGGAGAGGTGCACTTTGGGGCGAAGGTCAATGAATTCCTCATGGCGGGAGGGAAGATGCTGGGGGTGAGAACTGCGGATGGGCGGGAGTTCCGAGGGAAGGGCGTGATCTTAGCAACAGGGCACTCCGCCCGAGATATTTACGAGTTACTGCATAAGCAGAATGTGCTCTTAGAGGCTAAACCCTTTGCCGTGGGGGTGCGGATAGAGCACCCTCAGCCACTCATCGACCGAGTGCAGTATCACTTAGGTGAAGGAGAGGAACGTGGGCGTAATTTACCAGCGTCTCGCTACCGTCTCGCTACGCAGGTGAAGGGGCGCAGTGTGCATTCTTTTTGCATGTGTCCGGGAGGTTTTGTGGTGCCTGCTGCTACTATGAATGATGAGGTGGTGGTGAATGGGATGAGTCTCTCACGACGCGACTCACCCTTTGCCAATAGTGGGATGGTGGTGGGAGTGGAGCCGGATGATGTGCGGGGATTCGGAGGAGATGATGTGCTCTGCGGGATCCGCTATCAGAAGCATGTGGAGCGATTGGCGAAGAAAGCTGGTGGTGGTGGGCAGGTGGCACCGGGGCAAAAAGTGGGTGATTTTTTGGCCGGAAAAGTTTCGCGTAAATTGCCAAAGACGAGCTACTTTCCGGGCTTAAACTCGGTAAGGCTGGATGAGATCTTACCGCGAGAGATTAGTGACCGTCTGGCTGGTGGTTTACGTAAATTCGGAAAAATGATCCGAGGTTATACGGGGCCAGATGCTCTTTTAATCGGCTTTGAGACGCGGACCAGCTCGCCCTTACGGATTCCAAGAGGTGACGATTTACAGCATCCCGAGGTAGAGGGACTTTACCCTTGTGGGGAAGGTGCGGGCTATGCGGGTGGCATTGTCTCAGCAGCATTAGATGGCCGCCGCTGCGCCGAGGCGCTCATCCATAAAGTACGATAGGTCATGGAGATACGGAAACGAGAAAAGCAAAAACTTTTTACAACGAAAGACGGTTCTACGATTCGGAGCTTGTTAGATTTAAGTAATGCTCCGGTGAAGGAGCAAAGCTTAGCTGAGGCGACTTTAGCGGAGGGCCAGACGACTGAGAGACACTACCATAAGCGAAGTGAGGAACTCTATTATGTCTTAGAAGGGAGCGGGGTGATGGAGATCAACGGAGAAGAGCAGGGGGTGAGTGTGGGTGATGCTATTCTTATTCCGGCAGGGGCTTGGCATGAGATTAGAGCCGTAGAGAGGCTGCGCTTTCTCTGCTGCTGTGCGCCCCCTTATGCCGATGAGGACACTTACTTTACTTAGTTCACGGACTGAGCGATGAAGTCGATGACGAAGACTTTATCAAGGCTGGGGAGGAGAAGTTTCACAAAGTCCTTATGGGCTGGGTGTGGGAGGTAGAGATCAAGACCTGCTTTATCTTTAAAAGAGACGATGAAGCAGTGGGTGAATCCTTGAGCATGGTTCTCAGGGCTCACATTTTGCCCCCACTCGATGTGGGTGATGCTGTCGATCTTAGCTTTCAACGCGGCAAATTGTGTTTCAATTTTCTCGATCTGATCAGGGGAGGCTTCGTCTTTAAATTTGAAACAGACGACATGGCGATAGGGTGCAGGAGAGGCGGACATTTCTTTTAAAGCCGGGGTGCTGCTGTGATGGTGATCTGCGAGGGCGAGGAGAGGTAAGAGGGCTAGGAAAATGAGACTGATGATTTTCATGATTTTTTATGGATGAAGGTGGAGGATTATTTCTTGAGGCGCGTGTCTTCCTGTTCGCGCTTGAGCATGGGTTCTAGGAAGAAAGGGGCGAAGGGGATGAGCGAGCAGAGTAAGACGAGGGCCCCGCGCCGGAGAGGCCACTTCTGTTTCTCTAGGGTGAGGTAGAGAAAGATGAGAAAAATGGTAAAGATGGCGCCGTGGATCATGCCTGGAATACGGACAGCGGTATCATCTCCGAGGATGCGTTTCTCGTAGATTGCAAAGTAGAGAAGAATGATGAACGAGAGACCATCGAGCAGAGAGCTTAGCCGGAGGAGGCCGAGAGGATATTGGAACATTTTAAGGGAGGGGCTAGGAGGGACGTTTCTGAGTGAGCATGAATTCATTGCCCTCAGTATCATAACAAAAGGCGAGGTGGATGAAGCCGTCTTCTTCTTCCGGCTCTCGTACTAGGTTTCCCCCATTTTCTTTGACCTGTTCGATGCCTTCGCGAATGTTGTCACACTGGAAGCTGAGGCCAGTCCAAGTGCGTTTCCCTTCCCCTCCGCCATGGATTCCGAGAGTGGAACCACAGAGCGTCAGTTCGCTCCAGACCTCCATCTCGAAGGAGAGCACTGCGCCGAAGCATTGTTGGTAAAATTTAATCGCGCGAAGATGGTCGGCAGCCCAGAGGGCGTATTTTACTTTTTGAACCTGCATGGCTAAGTGTTATCACAGTTCAGCAGGTGGACAAGGCGCAGCCACCGTGCTAATGCTTCTCCAATGAAGCTGTCTCCTTTCCCCAGCCCGCCCGCCTTAATCCGGCAGTGGCAAGATGGGGAAATCGAGCGGGAGGAAATGCAGCGCCTGATGGCCGAGCACCAGGCCGCTCTCTTGGAGGAGGCAGAACAGTACTACCAGAACCCGATTTCAGGATACATCGAGGGCTTACTGAATAAGAGGGCGGCTCGGCGGCTTACGATGAGTCACGGTGAAGCGGCGATTCGTGAGTTGTTTATGGCCCTCTCTTGGCTGGATGACTTCCCCCCAGCGGCTTTTCTTTGGAATGCAAATCACTGGGATGTCAGTTTACATGCTTTTTTTAGGACGCGCTCAGAGCCAGTGTTCCGCGTGCGTGAGATGATGATTAAGAGCAGCCGTGCCGTCATTTTAATCGAGCATGGTTCGGCAAAGAAGTCAGAGATCCGGCGAGAACGCATCACTTTTAAACGTCACTGGAAGGGCGAAATGGAGGTGGCGAAGCGGGAAGCGCTCTAAGGTGTCTTTTTTTTCAAGGAAGAGAGATTCGCGAAGGGTGGAATTTTGAGATTTGAAAACTCGTTCAGCTCGCTAGTTTCTGGGTAAACAAAACACACGATTTATGGGAAGAGCATTTGAAATCAGAAGAGGAGCCAAGGAGAAGCGCTGGGGGAAGATGTCACGAATTTTCCCGAAGCTGGCGAAAAGCATTACGATGGCAGCGAAGGAGGGTGGCCCTGACCCTGATTCTAATGCCTCTCTGCGGACCGCGATTTTAAACGCGAAGGCTGAAAATATGCCTAAAGATAATATAGATAAGGCGATTAAGCGTGCGGCTGGTAAGGACTTGGCAGACATTAGCCAGATCAATTACGAGGGGAAGGGACCGCATGGCAGTCTCTTTTATGTGGAGTGTGCGACTGAGAATACCAATCGCTCAGTGACGAACGTGCGGACGATTTTCAATAAGACTGGTGGAGAGATGGTCAATTCAGGCCAGCTTGAATTTATGTTCGATCGTAAGAGTGTGATCGAGTTTAATCCTGAGGGGGTGAATCTGGAGGAACTAGAGTTGGAGTTGATGGATGCGGGTTTAGAAGAAATGGAAGTGGAAGGTGATATGGGCTTAATCTATGGTGAATACACCTCGTTTGGGAATCTCACTTCAGTATGTGAAAAATTAGAAGTGAAGGTTACGAAGGCGAGTCTGGAACGCATCGCAAATAATCCACAAAAATTTAGCGAGGCTCAGCTCGTGGAAATTGATGCCCTGACTGATAAACTCGAGGATGATGAAGACGTGCAGGCGGTCTTCACGAATGTGGAGCGCTAATTATACGCTCTCGCTTGGGAAACGCTCTCGCCTTAGGACCCATTTTTTTAAAGGGGAGAGAGGGGGCTTATTTGCCGCCGAAGAAGCCCATCATCTGGCAGACATCGAAGAGCCAGTAGATGAAGAAGAGAAGGTGCAGGATGATGTAGGCGATGGCACCGAATTCGATGTGCTTACGTGTGAGCATGGCGGTGAGATACAAATGGGCTGCGCTTTGGTCAAGGAATCTATCGTGGCTCAAGGTGGAGTTTTAAGATGCGGCGGACCTCTTCAATCGTCTCTGGATGGCTGATAAGACTATGACCTGCGGGGACGATGAGCTCGCTTTTAGCTCCGTGGAGGTGAGAAGACCAGTAGGGGACGATGCCATCAGAACTATGAGGCCCTCCGCCTTTTCCCTGATCGCCGATGATGGAGTGGTAGCTGAGTCCAGCACGGTAAGGTGAGTCAGCCAGAGCCTGATAAGGGCGGTAAGTGGGTGAGAGAGTGCCGATAGAGGTGAGGGGCGGGCGGGTCTGTCCACCTTGCTGGATGGCCTTCGTGATTTCCTCCAGCGTAGCGGTGGCTAGGTCGATGGTGAGGGTTTTAGGAAGTCGGATGATGGCACTGATCCACGTGACCAGTTTACGGTCGGCGAGCGGAGATCCACGGTGGGGAGCGGCCATGAAAATTGCCCGCGAGGGGGCAGCTAGAGCTTGATAGAGACGGGTGCTCCTAATCGCTTGGCGAGTCGCTTGAGAGACTCTTAATTCCTCGAGTGGGGTGCGGTAAGAGGCCTCATAAAAACGCTTGCCGGGGTCTACGAGAGAGGCACGTGAGATCACGCCTCCCATGGAGTGTCCTACGATCACCATTTGATTCCAGTGACTCAGGTCTCCCTTACTGGCTGCGAAGTCACGTGCACGGCGAAGTTGGCGGCGGAACTCAGCGGCATTGTAGGGCCAGGCGATGCCAGTGGGGTAACTGAAGAAGAGGACTTGGTATCTTTCGCGGAACCAGTCCTCGCCGACGAGTTCGTTATACATCGTTTTGTAAGTTCCGGGGCTGGATTTTAGGCCGTGGATGAAGACGATGGGAATTTTCTTCCTACTATAAGGGGTGGCGAAGAAGAGGCCCGCGTGGTCGGTGAAACGAGTAGGGAGAAAGACCTTAAGGAGGTCGCGGTCGTCAAGGTCACTCATGCGCCAGTAAAGGGCTGCAGGAGCGGACCAATCGATCGCGATTTTTTCGTGTCGTGGCCCGATTTTTAGCGTGGGAGTGTGGCCGCCGTAGATGAATTTCCAGGTTGCTTGATTGGTGGAAAAGTCGAGTAGAGCGGTAAGATTGAGCGGTAGTCCAGAGGGGGGAGCGAATTCAAAGCGGCGACTGGCCAGAGCAGAGCTAGTTTTCCAAGCCACGATGGGGAGGCCAATACCGGGATCGAGATGGCGCTTTCCGATTTTTTTTAAAGAGATGTTCGCAGCAGGAACGAGGGCATCGATATCGTCTAAAGTGAGTCCTACTCCGAGGGGCTGAGTTTGATCCAGGCGGGTGCCTAGTTCTTGTGCTTTCTGCTCCCAGTTGCGCGAGCGGCACTGAAGTTGATCGAACAGTTTGGCGACGGCGAGATTGTAGCGAGTGCGCGCGCTAAGGGAGTTTTTTTGGCTCATTTCCTGCCAAGCGGAGTGGGCTTCGCTCAGGAGTGTGCTGCTGGGTTGGCGTGACTCTTTAGGGACGATTAGGCAGCGGGGGGGTGAGGGGGTGCCGCAGTGGCAGAGGAGAAAGAAAAAAGGGATGAGAGGGAGCCACTTCACGGGACGAGATGTAGCGAATATCAGTTCAGAAGGAAAGGCTCCTTGAGTCGGTGGCTAATCTGGAAGAGAACGGGGGCGTGATTGATAGTGTCTCCGGCTGGATCCTCGTCTGTCTAGCTGGGCTGTGCGTGGGTTTAGGGAAGGCTGGGTTTTCAGGACTCGGGCTGATTGCTGTTTTTATTATGGCAGAGCTTTTTGGGAAAGCTTCAGTCGGCGTCTTGTTACCGATGTTAATCGTGGCGGATGTCAGCGTGTACCCGATGTTCCGGAAGTATGCCTCTTGGGCCCCAGTATGGCGGCTTTTACCACCGGCTCTCCTAGGGATGCTATTGGGTTTTTTCTTGTTAAGGCAGATGCCTGAAGAGTGGGCTAAGCCGGTGATTGGGGCACTCATTTTGACGATGGTCGCGCTACAACTTTTGAGAAATTTTGCGCCTAGCTTGTTTACACGCTTGGCAGATTCAAGGGGCTTCGGGCTGGCTGCGGGGGCCTTTGCTGGGGTGGCGACGACGATTGCGAATGCGGCAGGACCAGTTTTTCAACTCTACTTCCTAGCTAAGAGGCTTCCTAAAATGGAACTGATCGGGATAGGGGCTCGCTTCTTCTTGCTCATCAACCTTATCAAACTCCCTTTTATGGGAGGCTTAAGTTACACGACTGGGGAGAGTCTTTTACTGAATCTTAAATTAGTCCCGATGATTTTACTGGGGGTCTTCTGTGGCCGGTTTCTTCTCCAACTCATTTCTCAAAGAGTCTTTGAGTGGATGGTCGTGGGTTTTGCGGTCTTCGCCGGACTGAGGCTCCTTTTAGGATCTTAGGGAGAAGATCATTAGCCTAGTTGCTGAAGTCGCTGGTAGTTCTGGAAGGCGAGGTAAGCGAAGAGCAGGCTGGCGAAGATCAGCTGGAATTGGAAGAACGCTACGATGGCCACGAGAATCCCTACGACCATTCCGACTTGGAAGACCTTTTTTTGAGAGCTTTCTACCGCTGCGTAAATTTGCCCCCCGTCGAGAGGAAAGACGGGGAGAAGATTCACGAGGCTCCACCAGAAATTGATAAAAACGAGGGCGCGGAGGATGTCAAAGGTGACTGGATCCATCGCTTGGAAGGCGAGTGCTCCTGCTGGGGTGATATTGTCACGGGGAAGCATGAGGAAGGAGATGACATTACTCCCGCCGGGAAATCCATAGACGAGGCAGCACGTGAGAGTGGTAAGGGCAAAGAAAGCGAGACCAGCAAGGGGGCCTGCCCAGGTGACCCAGAAGCTCTGTTGGCGGGTGAGCTGGGTGTTAGGATAGGCTAAGCCGCCCATGGCCCAGAGCTTCACACTTGGGGTTACTCCAGTGAGTTTCCGGCTCACGAGGGCATGGCCAAATTCATGCACAAGAATGGAGATGAAGAGGATGAGCATCCACAGTAAAATACTGATGAGGACGGCGCGATCTAGTGAGCCGGAGAGGCCGCCACCGAGTAAGAAACCGCTCAGCCAAAACAAGGGCTCTACTCGGACAGGAATTTTGAAGAGCGTAAAATCTAGCACGTCGCGAATCTAGGGTGCAGTGAAGAGGCGTGGCAAACAAAAGCTTTTAAGACGCGGAAGGTAGGGATTGCTAGAATGGGGGAGCTCTGCTACCGACTGCCTTAGATGAAGATGGATGGGCCTAAGGAAGTGCGCGTTTTTGCTCCTGCGACCGTGGCGAATGTAGCGTGCGGTTATGATGTCTTAGGCTTTGCGATTGATAAACCTGGTGATGAAGTCGTAGCTCGCTTTAGCACAGAGGTGGGCTTACGTATTACTAAGATCACAGGAGATGATGGTAAGTTACCCTTGGAGGCGGAGAAGAACACTGCCGGAGTGGCTGCTTTAGATCTCTTGAAACATTTGGGGAAATTGGACTTAGGGATCGAGATGGAGATCCATAAGAAAATGCCCTTTGGAAGCGGCTTAGGATCTAGCGCCGCGAGTGCGGTGGCAGGTGCTTATGCCATGAATCAGCTTCTGGGGGAACCGCTCACAAAGAAGCAGCTTCTTCCCTACGCCATGACCGGGGAGGCAAGTGCTGATGGAGCGTGGCACGCTGATAATGTCGGCCCATGTCTGCTGGGGGGAATGGTCTTTATTCGCGATAATCAGGAGCTGGACATTGCACAACTCCCGGTGCCGGAAAATCTCTGGGCTGCCGTAGTGCATCCAGATATCGAAATCCTTACTAAGGTCGCGCGTGACATCCTGCCGAAGGAAATTCCGCTCGCCGATGTCACGCAGCAAGTTGGAAACTTGGGTGGTCTTATTTGCGGCCTGATCCAAGAAGATTACGGGATGATCAGCCGCTCAGTGCACGATGTGATTGCCGAGCCGAAGCGCCAAAAACTGATCCCAGAATTTTACCAAGCAAAGCGGGCTGCGATGTCTGCGGGAGCTCTCGGCTTTAGTATTTCGGGAGCTGGTCCGAGTGTTTTTGCTCTCTGTGAGGGAGAGGAGTCTGCTCGGAAAGTGGGAGTCGCAGTTTCTGGTGCCTTCGCGAATGTGGAGCTAGGGAACCAAGTTTACGTTTCCAAAATTAACCAAAACGGAGTGCAAGTGGTCTCCGAATTTTAAATCCATGTCTCAACGATTTTTTAGCACCAAGACTCCTGGGCATTTTGTGGATGTTAAGGAGGCGGTTCTCCGTTCACTGCCTGCCGATAATGGGCTGTATATGCCTGAGTCTCTCGCTCCGCTGAGCGAGGGGTTTTGGAAAAATTGGCGTGATATGTCGCTGGCAGAAATCGGGGTGGAAGTGGCTAAGGCCGTCTTTAAAGAGAGCATTCCAGCCGAGGAGTTAGAAAAGATCGTCCATGAGTCGGCGAACTTCCCAGCTCCACTCATTCAGCTGCGTGAGAGGGAGTCTGTCTTAGAGCTTTTCCATGGTCCTACTCTCGCTTTTAAAGATTTCGGGGCGCGTTTCATGGCTCGGTTAATGCGCTGGCTGACTCGTGAAGATGAGGGTCTACTTACGGTTTTAGTCGCGACAAGTGGTGATACGGGCGGGGCCGTGGCGAGTGCATTTCATGCGGTGGAGGGAACTCGAGTTATCATCTTATATCCGAAGGGGAAAGTGAGTGATTTACAAGAAAAGCAGCTCACTACTCTAGGTAAGAATATCATGGCTCTAGAGGTGGACGGGACTTTCGATGATTGTCAGAGGCTGGTGAAGTCCGCCTTCTTAAAGCGTGAAATGTCTGAGCGCCTTAACCTCACTTCTGCGAATTCGATCAATATCTCACGCCTTGTTCCTCAGAGTTTTTACTACTTCGAGGCGGCCAAAGGTCTCCCCGAGGGTGCTCAAGCGACTTTTGTGGTGCCTAGTGGAAATTTTGGTAATCTCACTGCGGGTCTATTGGCTGAAAAGTTAGGGCTTAAGGTGAAGCACTTCGTAGCAGCTACGAATCAGAATGATGTCGTCCCTGAGTATCTTCGCGAGGGTGAATATCGCCCTCGGCCGAGTATTGCTACGATTTCTAACGCTATGGATGTGGGGGCTCCCAGTAACTTTGCGCGGATGGAGCATATTTTTGGGAATGAATGGTCGGCGATGAAGGCCAGAGTGGCGGCTCACTCTTATGGAGATGAACGGACCCGCGAGACGATCCGCCGGATTTATCAGGAAACAAAGTATATTCTGGAGCCTCACGGGGCTGTCGGCTGGCTCGCCGCAGAAGAGTGGCGTGAGACTCATCCTGAAGATCACACCATCGTTTTAGAGACCGCTCATCCATCCAAGTTTCTTGATGTGATGGAGGAAGAGTTAGGAAAAGCTGCGATCGAGATCCCTGAGCGACTGGCCTGTCTCGCACAGCGTGAGAAGATAGCCATTCCTATGGGGCCTGAGGAGGAATCCTTCCACCAGTGGCTAGAGACGATCGCTTAGCTACTCTAAGAAGAGGCGGCCCTAAAAAAATACCGCATAGGACTTCCTATACGGTATTTTGAAAGGGGAAGAGAGGCTTTTCCTATCCTTGATATGAGCCCTCCACTCTGGCTGCTACATCGCGGTATCCGTAGTCGATCTCGTAGATTTGCTTAAAGCACTCTAGGGCCTCTTCTTTCTTCTCAGCCTTGGCGTAGATCACTCCCAGTTCGTAGAGGATTTCTTTCTTGGTATTATCCATCTGGGTGAGTTCATCATTAGCGTCTTTCAGCTGCTTGATCGAGAGGTCAGTCATGCCCTTGGCGTCAAAGGTCCTTCCGAGGAGGAGGAGGACTTTAGTGCGGATGTGCGGATTACGGGTGGCTTGCTGAAGATGCGGGATGGCCTCACTAAAGTCACCGGCGTCATAGTAAGCATGACCTAAGTCGTAGCGCATTTTCGGATCGGTGGGGTTCTGTTCCACTCGGACTTTACATTCCTCTAGGCGTTCCGCGATACGGGCTTGCTGGATTTCTAAGAGCTGAGCTTGCAGTTCAGCGTTCTCTGGATCGGCCGCAGCAGCAGCTTCGACATCCTTGATGTATTTTTCAGCGGCCCTGTCTTTAATCTCGTTTGCCTTGTTTTTTAGGGCTACGTCGCCGCCGGAGAGTTCGTAGGCCCAGCTATAAAATTGGTTTGAGTTATCCCAGTCTTCGAGCTGCTCGTAAGTCGAGGCGAGTTGTTTGACAACTACGAGGTTATTTTGATCCTGTCCATACTGGACGAGGAGTTCCTCTGCTCTCTCGGCAAGCTGTTCTTTAGTGAGTGAGGTCCGTGATGCTTTTTCTAGTTCTGCCGCCTCATCACTCTTCACCATATCCTTAAAGCTGGTGTTTTCAGACATACGGTTCTGCTGCATTGAAGCCTTAGCTGAGCAGTCCTTTTCTCCTTTAACTGCCTCGCCATCACCGGGGTCGGTTTTGACAATATCGCGGTAGACTATGGAGGCTTCTGAGTGCATGTCCCGGGCGACATAAAACTGGGCGAGTTTATGAGCCACCTTCGTATTCTCAGGGTTTCCCTTACGGGCGGTTTCCAGAGCAAATGATGAGGTGCTGAGAAGATTTAGGCGGAGGGCTATGTCATGGAGTGCCTCGTTCAGGGAGATATTAAATGGATCCTTTTCGAGCTCTTTTTCAAGTGCGACCAGGGCGGCAGGAGCATCTTTTTTAGCCTGTCGGAGGAAACTTCCGCCACTGGCGCCTCCAAAGAGTCCTTTTTTACTCGATCCGGGACTCGCTCCAGTTTCATTAATTTCGGCTTGGCGAAGGAGTTTCCGAGCGTTTACGAATCCGGGTTCCTCTTTAAGAATGGCCTGGAGAAACTTGATCGCATACCCTGCATTATTACGCTCCACACTGGCCTTGGCGTTCTTCCAGTGATCTTTCAGTGAGGCTGGCAATTCATCTTCGGAGATCTCTTTGACTTCTTTCAATTCTGACATGATTTTTTCGTATTCCGAACTCTCGTTGAGCTATCTACTAATCAAGCGAGAAACGCATCCCTTGGCAAGTACCCAAGATGTTCCCATTAAATTCCTGAGCAATAGAGACTCTGGTCCATCGCCGCCGCTGGGTTTTCAGAAGGACTTGTGCCCACGACAATCGCAGGGACGCCGGCTACGGTCTTGTGGGGAGCGACATCTGTAAGGACCACACTCCCTGCTCCGATCTTGGCGCCTCGCCCGATTTCTACCCGTCCTAAAATTTTAGCCCCAGCACCGATGAGCACTCCGGAACGGATGATGGGGTGGCGATTCCCTGATGTTTTCCCCGTGCCTCCGAGCGTCACTTCATGAAGGATCGAGACGTTATCTTCTACGATGGAGGTCTCACCTATCACCAGACTAGTGGCATGATCTAGGAAAATGCCACACCCGAGGCGCGCGGCGGGGTGAATATCAACTCCGAAAACTTCTGACGAGAGACTCTGGAAGTAGCAGGCTAAGTCACGACGTTTATTCTTCCAAAGCTGGTGGCTCAGACGGTAAGTCGAAATCGCCATGAAGCCTTTATAGTGGAGAAGTGGGTGCATGAGAGAGTGGCAAGCGGGATCACGCTCATCAATTGCGATGAGATCAGAAGCCATACTGGCAGAGAGTTCAGGATGCTGGAGGAGAATCTCTTGCAAGAGAGGATGGAGTTCATCACGGGGCATGTCCTCACGGGCTAGTTTACGGGAAAGACGAGCAGCGATGGAGCAGGCAAGTGAGTCGCGAGAGAGAAAAACATCATCCACTAACGAGTTTAGACGTCCTTCGTCCTGCTGGACCCGGACTGCTTCTTGGCGGATAGCGGCCCATACCTTAGGGAGATCAGGCTTCCCCTCGACGCAGAGGTAACTGCTCTCGGGACTGGTGTTTTCAGGTGGAATGTGTTGATCTTTCATCAGTGAGGATTTCCCAAAAATTGGACTACGCGAGCCGCGCCATGGTGCACTTAGCGCGTAAGCATGACGGTCAGTCGGTCGTTCGCTCTGATGATATTGCAGAGAGCGAGGCGATACCACCTAGTTTTTTAGCTCAAATTCTCCACGAGTTAAAGCGGACTGGTTTGGTGACCAGTCGGCGGGGTAAAACTGGGGGTTGGCGTCTTAGCTGCCCACCTTCAGAGGTGAATCTGCTTATGATCGTAGAGGCTTTAGAGCCTGAGAGCCTGGGGCAAGTGCCTATGGCCCAAGGTGAATCGGGAAGCGTGGTAAATAAACTTTGGGAGGAACTCCGCCAGAGTAGTCGGCAGCTTCTTACAGACTGCAGTTTAGAGTCGCTGACGACGAGTGCGGAGCCTATGTTCTATATCTAAAAAGTCTTATTCGCTTTCCGCGATAAGATCGCCGTATGCTTCTAGGGCAGCGGCACGACTCAGTTCAAAAACTTCAGCACTAGTGGGGAGGCTGAGAGCTTCTTGAGCTAATTTTTGGCATTTGGCATAGTCGAGTGAGAGGAGAGCCTTCCGCACCGCAGGAAGTTCCCGTGGACCTACCGAGAGTTCATCCACACCGAGACCTAAGAGAAGGGGAGTGAGATTCAGGTCAGCGGCGAGTTCACCACAAATTCCCGTCCAGATTTTGGCATCTCGTGCTGCATCTGTGGTCATTTTGATCAGACGAATGACAGATGGATGTGACGAGCGGTAAAGCTTAGCAACATTATTATTAATGCGATCTACCGCGAGAGTGTACTGGATAAGATCATTCGTGCCGATCGAGAAGAAGTCCACTTCTCGGGCGATTTCTTCCGCGATGAGTGCTGCTGAGGGGATTTCAATCATCGCCCCGATCTGGAGTTTAGGATCATAGGAACTCCCTTCTTGGTCCAATTCTACCATGCATTCTTTAATGAGGGCCTTGCAGGCACGCACCTCACTCAGACCAGAGATGAAAGGAAACATGAGGCCGATTTTTCCGTGAGCACTTGCCCGTAAAATCGCGCGGAGTTGTTCTTTAAAAAATTCTGGGCGATCTAGGGAGACGCGGATACCTCGCCAGCCTAAGAAGGGATTTGGCTCTGGCTCCGTGAGCGGTTCGGTAGAGAGTTTATCTCCGCCAGAGTCGAGGGTGCGAATGATCGTGAGGTGAGGATGTGTCTTCTGTGCGAGTTCGGTATAGGTGGTCGTTTGATCTGCCTCACTTCGCGTCCTACGGGACTCTAAGAGGTAGAATTCAGTGCGAAAAAGCCCCACGCCCTCGGCCCGAGTTTCAGCCACGAGATCGAGTTCATCTACGAATTCAATATTTGCGGAAAGAGTGATGTGCCGTCCATCCAGAGTCGTACTTTCCCGATCACGGAGTTTTTCCAGATCTTCGCGAGCTTCCTTCTTTCTCGCCGCGAGCGCTTGATAATACTCAGTGGTCTTCTCTGAAGGGTAAATAATGAATTTACCACTGTATCCATCTAGAATAGCTGGGGCGAGCGTGGTGGTTTCTAAAACGACGTTTTCAAGACCTACGATCGCGGGGATGCCTAAAGCACGTGCTAAGATGGCGGTATGGGAGTTCACACTGCCCGCCTCGGTGACAAAGCCGAGGAGCTTCGAGCGGTCCATGGACGCTGTGTCTGAGGGTGTCAGATCATGGGCGACGAGGAGGTGCTGGTGGTCAGGCAGAAGAATGTCCAGCTTGGCTTGGAAATTACGTAAGACTCGCTGGGAGACATCCTCGATATCGATCGTGCGCTCGCGAAGATAGGGGTCAGAAATTCGCCGCATTCCCTCTAAAAAGGTCTGCATAATTGCGTAAAAACAGTACTCGGCATTCTGTTTACGTTCCTCGATGGACTGCTCAACTTTTTTAAGAAGACTAGGGTCATCTAGAACCATTCCGTGAGCCTCAAAGACGAGCCCCTCATCACCGTCTGCTATTTTATCGATCCGCTCTTTTAACTCACTAAGCTGTTGGCGGGTGCGTTTGAAGGCAGCTTGCAGACGCTCTTTCTCTAAGGGGATTTCTTCTTCTGAAATGGCATAGACGTCCGGAGCAGAGAAGCCTCGTGCCGAAACGTGAAGAGGGCCAAATGCGATTCCACGTGAGACTGGGGAGCCATGAAAAACGCGTTCTTCTTGTGGGTTTTTCGCCATAGGGGAGAGAGGGGAAGCACTCTGTGAAACTACTAGCAGAGCCCTCGAGGGGGATGGGAAATTCGGGTTTCTAGGCCGAGGCCACTTCTTCGAAGTTACGGGTGATTAGCTCTTCAAGCGCGGCGAGAGCCTCGTCTGCCTGCTCACCCTCAGTCGTGACTGAGATGACTGAGCCATGACCAGCGGCGAGCATCATCAAGCCGAGAATGCTCTTCCCATCAACCTCATCATCATCCTTCTCTACAAGAATATCGCAGGGGAAGGTATTGGCGATTTTTACAAATTGCGCCGCAGGGCGAGCGTGAATTCCAAGTTGGTTGGTGATGGTGAAGTCTTTTTGTGGCATGGAGGAAAAGTTTTGTGTTGAGGGGATGGTGACGGCTTAGGAAAGGGGCGAAAAGACAAATTTACCTCCTTATTTGTAGTGATGTCCTTAAGAAGCGAGTGAGTAAGAGGGAAAGAAAGTCACTTTGGGCCTTTTTGGCAGATTTTTTCTTCCTGAAGTGAGTGATAAAAATTTGATTTTTTTACAAACAAGATGACTTTGGACAGGCGATTTTTTAAATAGAGTAATGAGAGATAAATTCGTTGCGTTTTTTTTCTTCACATTAGGGATGCCGCTTCTTCAGGCGCTTCCTAAGATCGAGAGTATTGATGATCTTAAGAAGCTTGAAGAGCAGGTGCAGCAAGTCGTGCGTGAGAACACTAAGGTGACGGTATCTCTCATATCACCTAAATCTGGTGGAGCTGGGAGCGGCGTGATTGTCTCCCGAGACGGCCTCATTTTAACTGCGGCCCACGTGATAGAAGGGAATGAGTTCATGACCGTGATCTTTCCTGATGGGAGGCAGGAAAGGGCACGCGTATTAGGCGCGAATTATACTCGAGATGCGGCGATGGCCAGGCTGCTAGGGGAAGGGCCGTGGCCTTTTGCTGAAGTGAGTGATTCACGTTCACTAGAGGTCGGAGACTTCGTTGTCGCGATGGGACACCCTAAGGGCTATGATCCCACTCGGCGTCCGCCAGTCCGCTTCGGGCGAGTGATGACAAAGCGGGACCTCGATTTCATCACAACAGACTGCACCTTAATTGGCGGTGATAGTGGAGGCCCGCTCTTCGACCTGAAAGGGCGAGTCGTGGGAATTCACTCTAATATCGGACCAGACCGTGAAATTAATAACCATGCAGGGCTTTCGGGTTTCCAGTCTTCATGGGAAAAAATGTTGGCAGGGAAATCTTGGGGCGTTCTCGGAGATCGTCACAGGGACCCTCACCGCCCTGTCATTGGAATTAATTTTAGAGAAACCCCGGCGGGATTGTTGGTAGAATCAGTGCCAGCACAGGGGCCGGCTTTTGCCGCTGGTCTACGTCCCGGAGATCTAGTGACCTCGATCGCAGGCCAAGACATTCGCAGCCTAGATGGCTTAGCAGAGATTTTCGCTGACCTTAGCATAGGAGATGAGATTAGCGTCACTTCGTGGAGAGGTCAGAAAGAGATGACGATAAAAGTGAAGCTCGTTCCTCTGAGTGAAATTAACCGTAAACGACGACGCTAAGACGTGATGAAACGATTCCTTTTTTTTACCATTCTTAGTCTGGTCTCTCTAGGTGCACAGGAGCGCGGGAATGGAATCCCTCTGGAGGATAGGGCCCGCACTAGAGCCCAAGCACTCGATGTCTTTAATGCGATACGGGCGGCGGAATTCCAAGCTCAGGACCTCGTGTTTTCGGTTTTTTCGGGACAGACCCATTTAGTCTACGGAATTTCGATGGGGGAGGAACGTCTCCTCACGAAAGCCAGTGAGGTACTGCATCTCAAAGATCTGTATGTGCTTAATCAGGAATCCAGAGCGCTTCCTGCCAGAGTCGTAGGGCTATATGCCGATGCCGATTTAGCGATTCTCGAGGTGTCCGGTTTAGCTGCTGCTCCTGCTCAGTGGGCTAATGCTGCAAGCTTGGATGATGGCGCCTTCCTCATGGCGATCCGCCCTGATGGAGACGCGCAGGCGATCGGAGTTCTCAGTGTGAAGGAGCGGAGTTTGAAAGAAGGGGATCAGGGCTTTCTGGGAATCGAGATTGACCCTAGTGAACTGGGCATGGGGGTGAAAGTGGCTAGAGTCCAGCCGAGATCAGCAGCCGCAGAGGTGGGCATCCGTGCGGGTGATATCATTACGATGGTTGATGGCGAAGAGGTGAAGGGCTTCTATGAACTTTCTACGCGCTTACGCCGGATGAGGGAGGGAGAGAGGCCAAAGATCAGCCTCCAGCGCGCCAATCAGAACTTTCAAGTCACGCCGACTCTGAAAGGGCGCATCATTGAAAAGAGAGACATAGAGCGCTCGAATCGGATACAGCGGATGGAGCGGATGAGTGGTTCGCAGAGTCGTGTGAGGGGAGAGTTTGATGGAGTCATCCAGTCTGATATGGAGCTCGAGAGCTTCGATGCAGGGCTCCCAGTCGTAGATCTGGAAGGGAGAATGGTGGGCATGGTGATCGCGCGTGCTGGGCGGATCAGTACCCTGATTTTACCGGGAGAAGACATCAGCCAGCTTATTAAAACCGAGGCCAGCCCTTATGATCCCGCGTTTAGAAGAATAGGTCCCGGCCGTGGTCTTCGCCAGAGGGAAGCTCAGAGAGAGGTGCAGGAAATCCAGCAAGCACAGCGTGAGCAGGAATTAATACGCCGCTTGATCGAGGGGTTCCGCTTCCACTTCGGGCGCTAAGCTAAGAAAGGGCATCACTCTTTAAACTGAGCCTGCCAGTGCTCAAGGCGTTCCTTGATCCGCTTTTCCATGCCATTACTCGTAGGGGTGTAGTATTGACGCCCTTCTGGGAGGTAGGCCTGCGGGGTGAAATTCCCCTCATAATCATGTGAATAGAGATACTGCATCGCTGCCTTTTCTACTCCAGAGTCTGCGGCGATTTTTTTACGGAAACGGGTGACGAGGTGGTCGGGGACCTTGAGTGTTTCTCCGCTGGCGACATCACGCTGTGCGAGTCCTAGGCCCTTGTAAGCAGAGGCTGACTTTGGAGCGGTGGCGAGGTGGACGGTGGCGTGGGCGAGTGGAATGCGGCCTTCAGGCATGCCGAGTAATTCGTAAGCTTGCTGTGCGGCAACTGCGACTTGAAGCGCGGAAGAGTCAGCCAGACCGATGTCCTCAGAGGCGGAAATGACGAGACGCCGTGCAATGAAGCGAGGATCTTCCCCAGCGTGCAACATCTTGGCCAGCCAGTAGAGCGCGGCATCTGGATCAGAACCTCGAATAGACTTAATAAAAGCAGAGATGGTGTCGTAATGTTGGTCTCCGTCTGAGTCGTAGAGGATGGCCTTTTCTTGAATCGACTCCTCTGCAATGGCCAAGTCGATTACGATGCTTTCAGCCGTGGGAGGGGTGGTGAGAACTGCCAGCTCCAGCGCGGTGAGAGCCTTACGTGCATCACCATCAGCTTTACGGGCGAGGTGCTCAAGCGCCTCATCATGGGCCGTGATTTTCATCTGACCAAAGCCACGTTCTTCATCTGAGAGTGCTCGCTGAAGAAGAGGGACGAGATCTGGCGTGGCGACTGCTTCGAGCTGGAAAATTTGCGAGCGCGAGACGAGGGGGGAATTGACATAGAAGTAAGGGTTATGGGTGGTGGCGCCAATGAAGCGGACCGTCCCACGCTCGAGGTGTGGAAGCAGGGTGTCTTGTTGTGATTTATTAAAGCGGTGAATTTCATCAATAAAAAGGATCGTACTTTGATCACGGAGCGTCTGGTAGGTGCGCGCGGCCTCGATTTTCGTGCGGATTTCTGCCACGTTTGATTCCACCCCATTAAGAGACTCGAAGCGGGAGCCACTGCTCCGAGCGATGACAGAGGCGAGAGTCGTCTTACCCGTTCCCGGAGGTCCATAGAAGATGAGAGAAGTGAAGCGATCAGACTCGATTGCACGGCGGAGGAGTTTTCCCTCTCCGAGGATGTGTTCTTGCCCGGCGATCTCATCGAGAGTGCGTGGGCGCATTCGTGCGGCTAGGGGCTCACCGCTGTGGCCGGAGCTCGGTATGGGTGGAGAGTCATCTGGGATGAAGAGTGGATCCATGAAGAAGTTTTTTTGGGTGGGGAGGGGGAAGATGTCTAAGAGAAGGCGGGGGAGTTTAGGAGAGGCTAAACTCAGGTAAAAGCTCTCTTGTGAGATTTCTGTTCCCATCTAAGCTCGCCCCAGTGAAGACGATATCGACTCTTTTCGAGAAGAATGCAGCTTGGTCACAAGCCAAGAATTCTACTGATCCCGATTTTTTTAAATGCCTCGCGGAGCAGCAATCACCCAAGTATCTCTGGATCGGTTGTGCCGATAGTCGAGTGCCTCCGAGTGAAATCATGGGCCTAGATCCAGGAGAGGTCTTTGTGCATCGCAATATTGCGAACCTCATCCACCATAGTGATCTGAGCATGCTCTCAGTTGTGCAGTATGCCGTGGAGCACCTTAAAGTTCAGCACATTATTCTGTGTGGACATTACGGATGTGGAGGAGTGGCCGCTTCGGTAGATGGGCAGCGGCATGGGATCGTCGATAACTGGATAAAGCCAATTGCAGAAGTCGCTAAGAATCATGAAGATGAGCTCGCAGAGCTGGCTGAGAGAGGAAGGCTGGCCCGCTTGTGTGAACTGAACGTCCTAGCCCAGACTCGTAAACTCAGCGAGACTACAGTGCTCCAAGACGCTTGGACTGAGGGGAACCAAATCGACATCCATCCGTGGATTTACAGCCTCTGTGATGGGAAATTAAAAGACTTAGGGGAACCGCTCACAGGTTAAGGAGCCTTGCCAAAGGGGGCTGCTTCGTCCGATACTCCGCTCGTGAATGCAGAACAGAGCCCTCTGGTAGGCGTGATTATGGGAAGCGACTCCGATTGGCCGACGATGGTTAAAGCAGTAGAGGTGTTAGAGCAGTTTGGAGTCCACTATGAGACGCGAGTGGTGAGTGCCCACCGCACTCCAGATCTCCTAGTCGATTACGCTAAAAGCGCGAGAGGACGAGGCCTTAAAGTGATCATTGCAGGAGCAGGGGGGGCAGCGCATCTTCCGGGAATGGTCGCAGCCATGACTACGCTTCCTGTCCTAGGAGTCCCCGTGCAATCGCGGGCCCTTCGAGGAATGGACTCTCTCCTATCAATCGTCCAGATGCCGAAGGGCATTCCAGTAGCCACCTTTGCGATCGGCGAGGCTGGTGCTGGGAATGCAGGGCTTTCTGCTCTTTCTATTCTGGCTACGAGTGACGAGGGAATGTCTGTGAAACTTGAGCAGTTCCGCATTGAACAAAGGGACAGCGTCCTTGGAAAAGTGTTACCTCCAGAACTCTAAGATGACTCTCGGGATATTAGGAGGAGGTCAGCTCGCTCGCATGCTCTGCTTAGACGCTCGGCGGATGGGAGTGAAAACCGTAGTGTGGAGCGGCACGGCGACGGCAGAACCGACAGAAGGAGTCGCCGATCAAGTGATTAAAAAGAGCTTTGACGATGAGTTAGCACGTGAGGAATTTTGCCATAAAGTGGACTTCGCGACCGTGGAATTTGAAAATATTCCTCAAGAAACTTTATGTAAAGTAGAGGAGGTCGTAGGCCTACATCCCTCCGCAGAGAGTATCGCGATTAGTCAGCACCGCTCCAGAGAGAAGAGTTTCCTTAGAGAGCATGGGATTCCCTGCGCCCCTTTCGCTCTCGTGAATTCATTAGAAGAGTTAGAGGCTGCCTATGCAGAACTGGGACCAGTGGCAGTCTTAAAAACTGCGGCTTTTGGTTATGACGGAAAAGGCCAGGTTAAAATTACGGCCTCCGAGCAAGTCGAGGCAGCTTGGCACTCAGTGCAGGGGACTCCCTCCGTTCTTGAAGGATTCGTCGATTTCCAATGCGAAATTTCAGCTCTCGTTGCTCGAGGAAAAAGGGGGGATATGAGAATCTTTCCTCTCGCTGAGAATGAGCACCGCCATCATATTCTCGATCTAAGCATCGTGCCAGCGCGGGTCTCCTCAACAAGCGCAAAAGAGGCCGAGCAGATAGCAACCCGATTGGCAGAGAAGTTAGACTATCGTGGACTCTTAGCAGTAGAATTCTTTGTCGATAAGTCAGGAGGAGTCTTGGTTAATGAGATGGCTCCTAGACCCCATAATTCAGGTCACTTTACCATGAATGCCTGTGTGACGTCCCAGTTCGAGCAGCAACTCCGCGCCGTTTGTGGATTGCCCTTAGGCTCGACCGAGCTCCTAGGAGAAAGCGTGATGCTTAATTTACTCGGCGATATGTGGAATCCAGATCTGAACCGCGCTGAAATTTTGGCCACCGAAGGGGCCAAGCTGCATCTTTATGGTAAGCAAGACGCCAGTGGCCGCAGAAAGCTAGGTCACGTCAATTTAATCGGAGGTGACTCCCCTGAAGCACGCGCCCGATCTTTAAAGAAAAAATTACTCCCCTAGGCAAGTTAGGTCTGTATAAGGAAAGATAAGGAGGGGAAGGGGAACAGGGGTGTCTAGTTCGAGTCTAGATATCAATGACGAAACCTGTTTGGTTACTGACAGCCTCTGCTTCATCGACGTGGATCCAGCGGATCGAGTAGTTTGTCCCCCAAGAGTCACTGACTGCGATCTCATTTGTGGTTTCATTGTAACCTATGATCATGCAAATGTGAAAATTCCCTTTCGCACCCATTTTAGGAGCGTTTTGTTCAGCTTC
>CALFVL010000064.1 GCA_937928425.1 uncultured Verrucomicrobiales bacterium | reverse complement strand
GAGCCTTCATCGCCTAGGACTCGCTGGACCACTCTGCGAATGGATTTCCGCAGATAAGCCTTACTTCGGAATCTGCGTAGGTTACCAACTTCTCTTTGAAACAAGTGAAGAATCTCCCGGAACTGCTGGTTTAGGCCTCGTTCCCGGTAAGGTGAAACGCTTCACCAGTACGAAGGTTAAAATTCCACACATGGGTTGGAACTCTGCTCAACTTAAAAAGGATGATTCTCACTTCTGGAAGGGCTTCTCAAGTGACCCTTATTTCTATTTCGTGCATTCCTACCACCCAGTTGAGGTGCCCCGTGAATACGTCTCGGCAAGCTGCCAATACGGAGAGGAATCATTCTGTGCTGCAATTGAGAAAGGGAACCTCTTCGCGAGCCAATTTCACCCTGAGAAAAGTCAACACGCAGGCTTACAACTTCTCCAAAATTTTCTAAACCGATAGAAAAAAAATGCGCCCCGTCTCGGAGCGCATTATTAAGAGTTCGATCGAGCGTCTACTCTGACTTTAGAATTGGTAATTCAGATAGAAGTTAAACTGGCCTCCATTGTCAGACTCACTATCAGGGGTCTGGACTGGAATAGCATAGTCTACGGCCAAGGGACCGATAGGAAGATCAAGGCGGAGTCCCACACCCACATCACTCGCGAGGTCACTCGCACTAAAGTCCCAAGCATCTTCATTCACGAAGCCCATATCATAAAAGACCGCTCCGCGAACGCGCTCAGTAATCGGGAAAGTGAGTTCTAAAGAAGCAAAGAAGCTGGAATTACCGCCTAGAACTTCTTCCGTAGCATTCAGTCCTTCACTATCGCGAGGACCGACATCACGGAACTCAAAGCCACGTAAATCACGTGAGCCACCGAGGAACTGACGTTCGAAGATGGGGACATCACCATTCCCTCCGAACTCATCAACTACGGTGAAAGATCCGCGCGCAGTTAAGATGGTATCCCAGGCAAAATTCCAGTGCTTTGCACCAGTACCTGAGACTGTGTAGGTATCCACATCTCCTCCAAGAAAGCCACCTGCAAGAGTAACGCCTAGGTCAACCTTATGCCCTCTCCGAGGAAGCTGGTTACTATCACGACTATCATAAACATAATTAAGCGATAAAGCACTTCTCAGGAAATCACCATCCTCTGCCTGAAAGGCCGGCGAGGTGTCAGAGTCTGCCTCAATATCGACCGACTCTAAGCGATATTCTCCTTTAATGAAGGCCTTCCGCCCTACGGGCTTACGTAGGAAGATCGCTCCTCCGATATTCGTCTGGTCATACTCATCACTTAAGAAAAGAAGATCACGATAGTAGAGTTCGGTTCCGAGTGAGAGCTTCTTACCTAAGAACCATGGCTCTACCAGTGACAGGCGGAAGTCTCTCCGCTCTGATCCAGCCCGTAAGCTTAAACTGAATCGCTGCCCAGCACCTGTAAAGCGGCCCCAGTTAGTAATATCAAAGTTCGTCTGCTCTAAGTTAATGAACCCTACGATGTTATCGACCGAGCTAAAACCAGCACCGAAGTTCACGGAGCCAGTCTTCTTTTCATCCACTACGATATTAACGTCCCGGAAACCCCCGTCAGAACTATTCGTTCCAGTCACCTGAACATCTTCAAAGTAGTTCAGATTCGCGAGACGTCGCCGCGTGATGTCCATATCCACCGAGTTAAAATTCTCACCGGGGCGCATGGGGATCTCACGGCGAATCACCTTATCTTGGCTCTTCGTATTTCCCTGAATGTTGACTCGGCCTACTTTTTTACGAGAGCCAGGGGTCACACGGTAGAATATGTCTACTCGAGAATCTGCGGCCTCGCGGACATCCGGGACGACTGAGACATCGGCATATCCACGGGATCCGTAGTAGCTGCGAATCATGCGTAAATCGTCTCTCACCTTTTTAGACGAGTAAGGCATATTACCAATAAGGCTCAGTGCGGGTAGGAGCTCATCACGGGTAAACACCTTAATGTTAGGGAAATTAATCGAGTTTACGACATACTTAGGGCCTTCATTGACAGGAATGACCAGATCCACTCCAGCTCCCTTTCTCGCCACCCGCTTCGGGGTGCCCACCTTAGCCCGCCAATACCCCTTACTGCGGTAGAAGTCTTCTACCTTTGCGATATCTTGATCGAGGGCTTCCGTGCTAATCCGGCCAGATTTAGTAAACCAAGAAAACCACCCCTTCTCCCTCGTCACCATTTCTTTACGAAGATCCGCATCCTTCAGCGCACTATTCCCCTCAAAGCGAATTTGATAAACCTCACTCTTCACCCCCTCGCCGATCTCGAACACTAAGTCCGCATATCCGGCTCGGTTTGTCTCCTGGAGGCGATGGGTCACACTCACATCAGGGTATCCGAATCCCTCATAGAGATTCTCGATACTACGACGCGCCTTAATGATCTGGGCATCACTTAAGACTTGGCCAACTCCGAGCTGGGTCTCTTTGGCCAATTTGCCATCAGAAAAGGTGCTGTTCCCATCAAATCCTAAACCACTAATCAGAGGGCGAGTCACGACCTCCGCGATGACCTTCACTCCACCAGCATCATTTTCAGCGAAAAATTGCACATCATCTACTAGGCCACTCGCGTAGAGAGTCTTAATATCATCATCGAGGACCGTTTGAGAGTAGGCCTTACCCGGAGCAACCGCCATGTGGCTTCGCAGACGAGCCTCGTTCACCGTCTTGGTGCCTCGGTAGCGTATCTCCACTACCGAGACCTTCTTCCCATCAAATTGTCCTGCCTCTAGGATGAAGTTCTGCGCCTGCGCCGTCCCCACCATCGCGGGAGTGGTAAGCAAGAGACTTCCGAGCGAAAACAGCCGGAAAATTTGATTAGGGGTATGGAAATGTCGCATGAGTTAAAACAGTTCGTTTCGTTCAGGTAATTAGGAAGAAGGACAACTCCCACGTCAAGGTCAATGACCCAACAACTTATTCATAGATGACCGGTGAATTTTTAAAAAACAAATCGTCCCTTCCCCTCCCTTGACCTAGCCCCACTTCCTCCCTAGCTTCTCGCCCCTGCGTAAAAACGAACACTTTTATCCGTCATGAATATCCGCTTGGAGAAAAAAGAAAAATGCCTCGCTGCCCTCAGCGTCGAGATCCCCGCTGACAAGGTTACCGAAGAACGTAACAAGGTTATGAAGGCCTTCGTTGCTCAAGCCCGCATTCCCGGCTTCCGTCCCGGCAAGGCGCCAAAGGCCGTCATTGAAAAATCTCACGGAGCCGACATCAACCAAGAAGTCGAATCCCGCCTCATTCAGAATAGTTTTCAAGACGTCCTGAAAGAGAATCCAGATTTAAAGATTCTTAACGTGAGAAACCCTGAGAACATCACTCACCAAGCAGACGGGGCCCTCACCTTCGAGGCAGAGCTCATCACCGCTCCCGAGATCACGCTTCCCGAGTATAAAGGGTTAGAAATCGACATCCCTCAAGCAGGCGTCCCTGACGAAGCCATTGACCAGAATCTTGAGCAACTCCGCCAACGCTTTGCAGACTACACTGATATCGACGATCGTGCTGCGGAAAAAGGGGACCTCGTCATCATCGACTACACGGCCACCATTGATGGAAAACCTCTCGACGAAGTCGGCGGAGAACAGGCAAAACCCCTAGCCTCAAATGAAGGATACTGGATCCGTATCGAGGAGGAGGCCTTCTTCCCTGGCTTTACCGACGAGCTGGTGGGGACGAAAACTGGCGACGATAAAGAAATCAAAGTCACCCTCCCCGATGACTTCCCGATTGAAAGCATTAGAGAAAAAGAAGCCCTCTTCGCCGTGACAGTCACTGGACTGAAAAATGAGATCCTCCCTGAACTCGACGATGACTTTGCCGAAAAAATCGAAGCCGGTAAAACTCTCGAAGAGATTAAAACCCTAATCCGTGATGACCTCGATATGCGCCAAAAGCAACAAGTCGAAGAAATCAAAATTAACGGAGTTCTCGCCAAGTTGAACGAGCTCGTAGACTTCGACCTACCCGAGGACTTCCTGAAATCTGAAACTCAGAACCAGGCGGATGCCATGGTCCGCGAAGGAATGCAATCTGGCATGAGCGAAGACCAAGTGAAAGAGCAACAGGGAGACCTCTTCCAAGCAGCAGAAGCCCGCGCCAAAAGCAGCCTAAAAACGAACTTCCTTCTTAGCGAAATCGCCGAAAAAGAAGCGTTTAAAGTTGAAAATAGTGAAGTCCTTCAACGCGTCACTATAATGGCCAAACAGGCTAAAAAGCCAGTCAAAGGCTACATGAAGGAGCTGCAAAAAAGCGGCCAACTCGGGGACATCCGTCAAAATATGCTCTTTAGCAAAGCGATTGACTTTCTTGTAGAGCACGCGACCGTCACAGAGGTCGAGCCTGAAACTAAAACTGAAGGAAAATAAATCATGATCCCCACTTCTCAATCAGGAGACAGTACTCCACAGAATAACTACTTCATCCCCACCGTCATCGAATCTGATGGCCGTGGAGAACGGGCCTTTGACATCTACTCACGCCTTCTCAAGGACCGCATCATTTTCATTGGTACTGGCATTGATGACGGCGTTGCAAACTCAGTCATCGCGCAGATGCTCTTCCTTCAGATGCAGGATCCTAAAAAAGACATCCACATCTACATCAACTCTCCAGGTGGCTCTGTCACAGCAGGACTAGCCATCTATGACACCATGCAATTCCTCACCTGTGATGTGAATACCTACTGCATCGGGATTTGCGCCTCCATGGGCTCTGTCCTCCTCACTGCCGGAACTAAAGGTAAGCGCTTCTGTCTGCCTAACTCTCATGTCATGATTCACCAAGTCTCCGGAGGAGCACAAGGAACCGCCGCAGACGTAGAACGCACCGTGGAGTTCATGTATAGCCTCAAACGCCGGCTAAACGACATCTTAGCCCACCACACAGGAAAAACCTCAGACCAAGTAGAAAGGGACGCTGATCGTGATAATTACATGTCGGCAGAAGAATCCATGGCCTACGGCCTCGTAGATAAAGTCCTCGAGAACCGCACTCAGCTCCCGAACACCGAAAAAGGCTAAACCCTTTCATAAGATACCCCTTCAAAAAAGCGAACACTCCTCAGTGCTCGCTTTTTTTTCAGGAAAATTAAAGAAATAACAAAACCCACACGTATTAAAACGAACGATCGGAACTAACTCTCCAGCTGGAGCCATCCCACTAGAACCTAAAACAATTTTCGCCTCATCTCTAAGCCTTACCCAAGATCTCCCCCTCCCTCCGATCATCTCTCATTAATGACTCTTCTCACCGAAAAACTCCGAACTCTCTCTTGAAAATTCTCTAAAGTAATTTAATCAAAACTACTTCGCTACTGTGACCTTACGCCTCTTACTCCTCAGCCTCTTGTCCTGCATTCCTCTGCTCGCGGAAAAGCCCATCGCTCTTCTCCCTGAAAAGCACTATGACACCCTAGAGTATTACTGTATGGATTGCCACGACTCTGCCTCGAAAGAGGGCAATCTCAACCTCGAAGACCTCTCCTTCGAAGTCAGTAAAGACATCGTCACAGCCGAGCACTGGCAAAAAGTCCTAAATGCGATCAATGCCGGAGAAATGCCACCTAAAAGAAAGGAGCAAATTCCTGCCGAAGAAAAAACAGCTCTCCTTGCTGACCTCTCCGTCCAAATGGTCACAGCTCGCCAAGTCCTTAGCGATACAGGCGGAGTCATTACCCTCCGTCGTCTCAACAGGCGCGAATACGAAAACACCCTTGAAGACCTCCTCGGAGTGCGCCCTGACTCTTCTAACCTCCCTCCTGACCAAGTTCACCCTGGTTTCGACACCACCGGAAATGCCCTTTTCTTCTCTAGTGACCAACTAGAACAGTATCTCAGCACCGCCCGCAACACCCTTAAACTTTCCCTCTCACCACGCCCCAGAAAGAAAGCAAAGGCCACCCGGATCGAGCCCGAGACCTACTACACCCCTCACTATGCCAAATCCGCTAAAATCATGCGGGATAAAGCCTCACGAGCTAAGGCATTTCTCGGCCAAAAAGAAAAGCCCGCTTCACACTTTGGCGTCCTAGACGCTTACCAAGCTCGAAAAGATGGTAACCCAGAATGGCTTCCCTTACTTGACGACTACCTCGCCCGTCCTGAGACCAAGACTGGCGCCACACTCATTCTCACCATCAAAGAAGGAGGAATGACTAAAATCAAATTCCCCCCATTAGGCGGACGGACCGAAGGGAAATATGTCATCCGCCTACGTGCTGCAGCCTATGCTGAAGCGGATGAGCGCTTTCACTACCTTGAGTTCTCTACTGGTTCTGGAACTGGACGCACCCGCCTCGGTTGGAGAAAAGTAACTGGCACTCTTGAAAACCCACAACTCATCGAATTTCCTATCGAGCACCGCATTGGAGAAAGAAATCAGATTTGGATCCACCAGCGCACCCACCAAGACCGTGGTGATAAGAACCTCACCACCCTCCACATGAAACAAAACGGAGTCGGAACAACGCCTGGAATCTGGATCGACTGGGCGGAACTCGAAGGCCCTTTCCCTACCCGCCAACGCATCAAAGCAAAAACAAAAATCTTATTCAAAAAATCTCCTGACTCAAGTCAGGCCGCCTACGCCAGAGAAGTGATACGCCGCTTTGCCACACGCGCCTTCCGTGGGAAAAAGGTCACTAAAAACTACCTCGACCAACTTTGTAAACACTACGCTAATGGCATCTCAAAGGGCCAAGATCCCACCGAGGCTTTCCTAACCCCGCTCTCCATCATCCTCTCCTCACCGAGCTTTCTCTACATGGTAGAAACTGGCGAAGCTTCTGAAAATGAGCAACTTTCTGACTCAGAACTGGCTGTCCGCCTCTCCTACCTCCTCTGGAGCCGCCCTCCTGATCATACCTTGCTGTCCCTTGCCAAAAAAGGTCAGCTCTCTGATCCTGCTATCCTGAGGGAACAAACCAACCGCCTCCTTGCTGACGAACGCTCTTACCAATTCGTCCGCGACTTCACATACCAATGGCTTGAGATCGGAAGGCTAGATACCTTCCAATTTAACGGCATGAAATTTCCTACCTTTGACAACGCCGCACGAGATAACGCCAGAGAAGAAATTTTCGAAACCGTTCGCCACATTCTAAATCACAATCTCCCTCTCGGCTCCCTCCTCAAAGCTGACTACGTGATCATCAACGACCTCCTCGCTGGCTATTATGGGATTCCAGATGTCGAGGGGCACCACTTTCGCAAAGTATCCCTGCCTCCCCAGCACATACGTGGAGGACTGCTAGGAACTGCCGCAGTCCTCGCCATGGGATCTGATGGAGAACGCACTTCCCCTGTCGAACGTGGCGCTTGGGTCCTCCGCCACCTTATCCATAACCCACCACCACCAGCGCCACCTAACATCCCCATGTTAACCCGCTTCGAAGGAAAAATTTTCTCAGCTCGTGATTTACAACGCGCTCACCAAGAAGAACCTCAGTGCGCTCAATGTCATGAAAAAATTGATCCAGTCGGCTTTGGTCTAGAAAACTTCGATGCAAACGGTCTCTGGCGGGACAACGAAATCATCCAGATATCCAAACCGACTGCGATCAGAGCAAAACCCCCAAAAACAAAAAAGTTTCCGATTGATGCAAGTGGACGCCTACCTGGCAACGTAGAGTTTAGTGACTATCATGGCCTACGCGATGCCGTTGCACAACGTGAAGAACCTTTCGCTCGGAGCTTTGCAGAAGCACTCATCACTTATGGACTCGGTCGTCCCTTCGGTTTCACTGACCAAGACCTTGCCGACGCCATGCTCAAGGAGGCCAAACCCGAAAAATATTCAATAAGCCGCTTCATCCACGCCCTCGTCCAGTCAAAAGAATTCCTTACTAAATAGAACCACTTCTTATGAATCCTACACCCTTCTCCCGTCGTACCTTCCTCCGCAGTAGCACGGCTACCATCGCCCTTCCCTTCCTTGAATCCTTAGGTCTCACCGGAACTGCCTCTGCTGCAAAAACAGTAGCCGCCAGTGCTCCCAAACGCATGGTTTTTCTCGGCATGGGATATGGAGTCACCGCAGACCGTTGGTACCCTAACCGGGAAACCCTTGGTGAAAACTACCAGATGCCAGAGATTCTCGCCCCCTTGGCCAAGCACCAAAAGGATCTCACCTTCATCCAGAATCTCATGCACCAATACTCCGCAGATGGCCACAGCGGAAGTACCTTCTGGCTGACTGGAGCCAATCGTTATGCCATCCCCGGGCAAAGTTTCCATAACACCGTCTCCGTTGACCAAGTCGCCGCTGAGGTCCTCGGGCAGCAAACACGTTTCACCTCCATCCAGCTCGCAGCCCGGGCAGATGCAGGCTCAGCTGGAGACGGACACGGACCTGGCTTCTCACTCGCTTGGAATAAATCGGGAAAACCAGTTTCGGCATTTAATACTCCTGTCGCCGCCTTCCACCGCCTCTTCGCGAGTGATGACACTCCTCTTGCCGAGCGCCAGCAACGACTCAGCGAGCAACGAAGCGTGCTCGATACCATCCTTTCCGACGCAAAGTCAGTTCAGCGTAAAATCAATAAGACTGATAACGAAAAGCTAGACGAGTACTTCGAGTCTGTTCGTGAAATTGAAGTGCGACTCGCTAAGGAAGAGAAGTGGCTCGGCATTGAGAAAAAGAAACCGACCGATAAAATTCTTGAGCCCGAAGAAAGCCTCGAAGGCTATAAGGAAATGGAAATGATGTATGACATTATGCTTGCAGCCATGCAGGTTGATGCCTCCCGCGTCTTCTCCTACCGCATGCCCGTGAATTCCCTTATTGCCAGCCAAGGGGCCACCATGACCGCTCATAGTATGAGTCATTATTCTGAGGGTGAACGCCGCACGGTTTCACAAAATCGGGACAAAGCGAACGCTCAACTCCTAGCCAACTTCATGGACAAGCTCAAAGCGTCTAAGGAGCCTGACGGATCGAGCCTCTTCGACAACATCGCCATCACCATGGGATCTAACCTTAGCTCGGTCCACAGCCTGAAAAACTGCCCCACTATCATCGCA
>CALFVL010000063.1 GCA_937928425.1 uncultured Verrucomicrobiales bacterium | reverse complement strand
TGTTGTCTTGCATCTTTCTTAGAACAGTTGGGAGTTTTTATTTTGGGGTATAAGGAGTTGTCTGGACAAGTGTCAGCCCTCGCAATGGAAGACACCGCGAGGGCTGAATTTGTTCAGATAATTCTGAAATTTTTAGAAGGTCGTTGAGACACCGAGAGTGTAACGGTTACGCTCATAGCTACGATTTCCAAGATCGGAGGAGAGGTCCTCGAAATTGTATCGGCCATTGACTGTGACGTTCTCTGCGACTTTAAGGTCAAATCCAACGAAGGCGTTGAAGAGATCTTCGTCGACTGATGACTCTCCTGGTCCGCTAATGAGATCTTCATAAGAAAGTCTCGCATAGTTCACGCCAGCGGTCAAAGAGAGAGGCTGGGAAACACGGTAATCAGCAGTGAATCCGATACGGAGGGTATCAGTTCCGCTGTAGACTGAACCACCAAGTGATCGTGCATAGTCTTCAGTGCCGTAACGGGCGTAAGCTCTAATTCCAAGACGCTCATTAACTTGTGTGTTCAAAGTAGCTTCAAGGTATGGGCTAGTCCCGCTGTCGCCATCATCAACGTCACGGATCTGTGCACCAGCACGAATGACTCCAGTTGTGTTCTGGCTGAAACGGTGCTCAAGGCCGGCAAGGATGAACTGATTTCTTGAATCAGTGACTCCACCGTCGCCTTCAGTTTCACTGTAACGGTAAGTTAAGGTAGCCACAGTGCGCTGGTTAACCTGATAGCGGAAGTCATTGTAAAGAGTCCAAGTAAAGCGATCTGCATCATTCACATCATCAAAAGTGATGCCATTCAAGCGGACTCCAGTATAGGTCGCAAGACGCTCACTCCAACGGTAACCAACTGCATTGTCAGTTGAATAAGTTAGGTAGTTTCCTACCTGACGCTGTGACTGGAAACCAGTCGAATAATCAGGCTCCAGCTCGTAGGCAATCTGATTGCGGCTTACGAAACGGAGACGCTCACTGACTCGGTGAGTCCAGTTAGCATAAGCCGAAACGGTGAAACTTGTATCATCAACATTCGCATCACCAGTATCGAGGTTATCGAAATAGTGAATGACTCCAAGCTGAACACCAACACTCAGAGTTGACTGAGGAGTGTTCGTCAAGAATGCTGCGCCAATGTAAGCCTGACCGTAAGCGGAAGAGTCATCATCATCCAAGAGCGGGGTAGGGTTATCATCAATACCAAAGTTGACACCAGCAGTCCATGTGAGAGGCACGCCCTCGGACTCAGTATCATCAGGAGCAAGATCGTAAAGCGACTGCGCGCAAAGCGATCCAGCGAGGCCCATTCCGAGTGCTGCGATTGTAGAAAATTGTTTCTTCATAGATTTAATTGAATTGAGGTGGGACATTCTACAACTAGCCAATGTTGATCACCGTATCCCGGAGCTCAGTCGCACCTGGATCCTCTTCGAGAGGAGTGATGACAAACTCAGGCTGAAAGCGGAAATCCTTCTCGATCGGGGAGTCAACACTATCGAAAGGGTAGTCAAGTGGGTTTGCCCCACTAGGCGCAGGCGGCTGAGGAGTTGCGCCCTTAGCATCTTTGCTATTATCTAAACCTCCTTTTACAGAATACCCATCACCGCCAGCAGCATCATACTGCTCGAGAACAGCTTGAACGTCAGAAACCGCATCAGGGGCGGTGGCAATTGCGCACTGAGCAATGAGGCGAATTTGAGAAGGCGCCTCAAGAATCGCAGCATTCACGATCTGAGCAACTTGCTTCTTACTAGCATCAGAAGCGATGATAGCCGCCTTGACGATCTCGCAGGCGCAAGACTCGTTGGCAGCGATATTAGCAGCAACAATCTCGAGCGCACGGCCTGAGTCTGCGGCGACAGCAACTTTCACAGCGTTACTCATCTTGATACAATCAGCAACATCAGCAGATGCGACTGGTGCAGCAGCGAGCAAAAGAGCCGTGAGTGCGAATTTCAGCGTATTTTTCATAATTTATTAGAACTTAGTTTTGTAGGGTGAACCGCTTGGAAAATTGGTTCAAATGGAGCGGGTAGAGGGAATCGAACCCTCATGATCAGCTTGGAAGGCTGGAGCTTTACCATTAAGCTATACCCGCATCACTCGAAGACAATTACCCACCTTGAGTTAAGACTGCAAGGTTTTTTTTCATTTTGATGAAGCTTGAGCCCCTTGTCCGGCCACTTTTCCTCAGACTCAAGGGGAATCTATTTAAATAAAATAGAGGTTGTTCTCAGAAATCTTAAATAATTTAGACGACTTGTTACAAACCAGAAGGGAGGTCGATAAATTCTTCTTCGAGCAAAAACCGCGCCGCCAGTTTCTTCGCCAGAGCTCTCACACCAAAGGTCTCCGTGGCGTAGTGGCCCGCATATAACACCTTTAAATCCAGTTCCTCAGCAAGCGGGAAGCTCCAGTGCGGGCCTTCTCCACTTATAAAAGTCTCTAAACCTTCTGCTGCCATCGCTTCGACTTCGCTCCCAGCCCCACCTGTGATCACACCGAGTTCGCCCACCTGCTCTGCCTCTTGCCCTCTCATCGTAACGACGCTCCCCAGCACAGATGAAAGTCGTTTTTTTAATTCTCCTAAACTGCCCTCAAAAAAAACCTTCCTGCCAAGTTTTATCCCCTTCCAATCGAAAAATTCTTCTCCATCACCTAAACCAAGCGCACGCAGGAGCTGAACATTATTTCCATATTCAGGATGAATATCTAGTGGAATGTGAGAGCTATAAATCGCCAAGCCTGCATCCATCGCTAGCTTATATTTCTCATAAATTGCCCCCTTGATCGGCCTCACTCCCTGCCAAAATAGGCCGTGATGAACGAGCAAAAGATCCCCTTCCCTCTTCACCGCCTCTCGGATTGCCGCTAAGCTCGCATCAACCGCACACAAGACCTTCTTTACCTCACCGCCATTTTCAAACTGCAAGCCATTATGCGCTCCAGGATAGTCGGGAATTTCTGTCGTTCTAAGCTCACCCTCCAAAAAGTCTACAATCTTGAGCAAATTTGCCATGCCAGAATGAATCTCCCCGCTCCAAATCAAGCAATGCAAAACCCTCAGAACTCCTAGGGCAGCCCGGTAAGTAACTCCCGTACACAGCCACGCCGTAACTTCACTCCTCCCAGCGCTCTCAACTACGACGCTTCTCTTACTTCTCTTTTCTCACCCTGTTCCCCATAGCCTATGGCGATCAGTGACGCTAAGATCCAAGACCCTCTTTTCTGAAACCCTCAAAATTTTCTTTCAAAAAAGATCTAAGAACTCGTCACCGCATAAATCCCTTTTCAAAAAGTTCCTCCAGTTTAAAAGCTCACTCATGTC
>CALFVL010000062.1 GCA_937928425.1 uncultured Verrucomicrobiales bacterium | reverse complement strand
TTACAAGGAGACGTCGGCAGTGGGAAAACATTCGTGGCGATGTGTGCGATGCTTCTTGCGATCGACTCCGGTTGCCAAGCGGCCTTGATGGCTCCCACTCAGATTCTTGCGGAGCAACATTACATCACTTTTTCAAAATGGCTGGGCCCTTTGGGGGTGAGCCTGGGGCTAGCGACTGCGGACCGGAGGGAGGAGGTGGAAGGTGCGCAGATCATTATCGGGACCCATGCGCTCCTTTATGATAAGGTGGAGTTCCGTGATCTAGGTTTAATCGTGGTGGATGAGCAGCATAAATTCGGGGTGGCTCAGCGGGGGAAACTCATCCAGCGCGGGCTAATGCCTGACGTGCTCGTGATGACGGCCACGCCGATTCCTCGCACACTGACTTTGACGATTTATGGAGACCTTGATGTCTCGGTGCTAGATGAACTTCCTGCGGGGCGCGGGAAAATCATCTCAGGTGTGCGGGTGAAGCCTAAGGTCAGTGAGATGACCAAATTTTTGTCTAGTCAGCTTGAAGAAGGTCGCCAAATTTATCTCGTCTATCCCCTAGTGGAGGAAAGTAGCTCGGTCAAAGCAGCCTCGGTGATCGAGCAGCACCCTAAGTGGGAAAAACGCTTCAAGCACTTTGAGGTGGCTTTGCTACATGGCAAAATGCCTCCAGAGGAGAAAGAGTCTGTGATGGCACGCTTTCGAGACGGAAAGACGGAGGTTCTTGTTTCGACAACGGTCATAGAGGTCGGGGTGGATGTGCCAAATGCCAATGTGATGGTTATTTTCAATGCCGAGCGCTTCGGCCTTGCTCAGTTGCATCAACTAAGAGGGAGAATTGGCCGAGGGGAGCATAAGAGTTACTGCATCCTCGTGACCGATGGTAAAAAGCCAGAGGCCCTTGAGAAATTAAACATTCTCGCCGGAACGATTGATGGTTTCAAGATCGCTGAAGAAGACCTCAGAATACGGGGTCCAGGTGAGGTGATGGGGGTCCGCCAGAGTGGGATGGGTGAGTTGCGCTTCTCTGAATTCTTAGCTGATACGACTCTCATTCATGAGGCGCGTGAGCTGGCCGAATGTCTTCTTCGTAGCGATCCTAGCTTGGACAAGCAGCCACTGCTTAAGGCTTGGCTCCTTGAGCATGGGGAACTCGTCAGCCAGTAGCTGAGGTTGGGAAGTGGCTGGCCTGCAGCTCGCTAAGCTTGTGGCAACAACAAATTGCGTTTGCCTTTTCTCTTCCCCATGATTAAGGCTCAGACACTCCCGCCGTTGATCGGGTTTATTGTGATGGAAAAGAAAAGTGATTTTGGATTAATTGGTCTGGCCGTGATGGGGCAGAACTTGGTGCTCAATGTAGAGAGCCGTGGGTTTCAAGTTTCAGTTTATAACCGGACGACTTCTAAGACGACCGAGTTTATTGCGGAGAATCCGGGGAAACAGCTGGTAGGGGCGGAGACTTTAGAGGAGTTCGTGGAGTCTCTAGCGGTTCCTCGTAAGATTCAGATCATGGTGCAAGCAGGCCGTCCAGTGGATGCGGTGATCGAGTCACTGATGCCCTTATTAGATCCAAATGACATCATTATTGATGGTGGAAATTCTCTTTATACTGATACGGAGCGTAGGGATAAGTATGTGGGTGAGGCCGGTTTCCGTTTCATCGGAGCAGGTGTTTCTGGTGGTGAAGAGGGTGCCTTGAAAGGGCCTTCTATTATGCCGGGTGGACCTGAGTCTACTTGGGAAATCATGCAGCCGATCTTTGAGTCGATTTCAGCGAAGGTGGATGGTGAGCCATGTGTGGTTCACATTGGTGAGGGTGGCGCGGGTCACTTTGTGAAGATGGTTCATAATGGCATCGAGTATGGTGATATGCAGCTGATCTGTGAGGCGTATAATATTTTCAAAGCCGCTGGTTTTTCTAATGCGGAGCAGGCAGAGATTTTCGCCGAGTGGAATGCGGGAGACCTCGAGTCCTTCCTCATTGAGATCACCGCGAATATCTTGAAGCAAAAAGATCCTGAAACTGGTCAGGACATCGTAGATCTGATCGTAGATAAGGCTGGTCAGAAGGGAACAGGCCGCTGGACCGTGATGGGCTCGGTGGAGCAGGCAGTGCCTTTCAGCACGATTGCGGGATCAGTCGAGGCACGGATTCTTTCTTCGATGCGGGATCAGCGTAAGGTGGCTTCTGGGATTCTTGAGGGGCCTGATAACTGGGACTTTAACTTGGAGATGAGTAAAGAGGACTTGGTGAAGAAGGTGCGTAATGCGCTCTATGCTTCTAAAATTGTTTCTTATGCTCAGGGCTTAGATCTGATCACGAAGGTGGGTGAGGATAAGGAGTGGAAGTTGAACCTTGGCGAGATTGCTAAGATCTGGCGTGGCGGGTGTATCATCCGGGCGCGTTTCTTAAATCGGATTACGGAGGCTTATCAGTCAGCGAATCCTCCCGTGAATTTGATGTTATCTCCTTTCTTTACTGAGGTCCTTAATCAGGGGCAGGGAGATTGGCGTGAGGTGGTGGCACTTGCGGCGAGCAATGGTATTCCAGTCCCGAGTTTTGGCGGATCATTAGCGTATTATGATGCTTACCGTGCAGAGAGATTACCTGCGAACCTTCTGCAGGCCCAGCGCGACTTCTTCGGGGCGCATACTTATGAGCGTCTTGATAAGCCGGAGGGTGAGTTCTTCCACACGGAAGATTGGCCTGAGCTGATCGGTTAAGGAGTTGATTTCCTTTCTTTTTTCCAAAGGTGACCTCGTGGTGAGGTCACCTTTTTTTGTGAATGAATTTTTGGTAGAGCGTGTTGTTTGAAGAGGAGATTTAGAAGGGTGGGGGGGAGTGAAAGGTGAGGCGTTTTTCTGAAGTAGGGTGGGTAAAGCTGAGTTCGGTGGCGTGGAGTTTGAGCTGTCCGGGGGCGGTGCCGTTCCCATAAAGGGGATCACCTAAGATGGGAATGCCGAGTCCTTTTGGGTGGGCGGCGTGGACGCGGAGTTGGTGAGTGCGCCCGGTGATGGGGTGAAAGGCGATCCGTGTATTTTGGCCCTCGATGCCTAGGTTCTTCCAGTGAGAGATGCCGATTTTTCCGTGAACTTCGTCGTAGATTTGTCGCGGGCGGTTGTCGATGTCTAGCCGGAAGGGGAGGGTGATGCTGCCCTGCTCTTTATTAAGTTTTCCGTCGAGAAGGGCGAGGTAGTGCTTATCGGTCTGGCGTTCTTGAAATTGGCGAGAGAGTTTACGATGGGCCTCAGAAGTCAGGGCGAGGACGAGGAGGCCGGAGGTGTCCATATCGAGCCGGTGGACGGCAGGCTGGTCAATGCAGCCCGGAATCGAGTGACGGATGCGGTGAGACACTGAGTCGATTTTATCGGGCCCACGACCGGGAACAGAGAGAAAACCACTGGGCTTTTCGACGACGACGATGTCTCCGTCTTGGAAGACGATCTTCACGAGTTTAGGAGGTTTCGATTTGCTTTACCCTGTTTCGCGGAGCCCAGAGGAGATGGCATTGATCGTGAGCTGCAGGGCGAGGAAGTTCCGATCAAAGCGACCGTTTTCTGTCTCCACAGGGCTGCCCGCTGCCCGCCAATTTTTCAGAAGATTGATTTGCTGCTTATGTAAGACGGCGAGGGGGACTTCTCGTACTGCGAGGGTCTTTTCCATGCGAGGTCTCCGGGAGTCGAATTCGCGCCCGAAGAGGTCATGGACCAGGGAGCGGGTTTTATCATATTCATCAAGGATTTGGGTGAGGAGACGTTTCCGTAGCTCAGGATCTGGGCAGAGTTCTGCGTATCCTTTCATGGTCTCCATATTAGCGGAGGCGAGTGATGACTCGATATTCGTGAAGACGTAGCGGAGGAAGTCGAATTTAGGGAGGTGTTCCTTGATGTTTAGGTAGGCTTTTTCACCGATCGCTTCTAGGCCTGAGCCTACGCCATACCATCCGGGGAGGTAGAAGCGGGCTTGTGTCCATGAGAAGACCCAGGGGATAGCGCGGAGATCATTAAGGGAGGCTTTTTTTCCGGTGCGGCGGGAGGGACGAGAGCCGAAAACTCCAGTTTCTAGCGCATCAATAGGGGTGACGCTGCGGTAGAAGTCGATGAAGCCATCAGCATCTAGAAGGCGGCGATAGGCTTGATCAGACTCTTGCGAGAGGGCGTCGAGACTTTCGCGGCATTGGTTTACTGGGGTGGGACGGCGGTTTCTAAGACCGACAGTACGGGTGACTCCTGCGGTGAGGAGCTCAAGGTGGAAGTGGGCGTTTCCATCATTACCGTATTTACGGGGGAGGACCTCGCCCTGCTCGGTGACGCGGACGGGGCCGGCGAGTGCTCCTTCTGGGAGAGCCCGTAGAAACCAGCGCGTAGGCCCTGCTCCACGGCCGATGGTGCCGCCCCGACCGTGGAAAAACTGGGGGATGACGCCATATTGGTGGCAAGCTGCGGTCATGGCTTCCTGCCCTTTAAAAATGCCCCATTGGGAGGCGAAGACTCCTGCGTCTTTATTAGAGTCAGAGTAGCCGACCATGGCGGGCTGCATGCCAGAGGGGTGAGGGCCGATGATGGCAAGATATTCGCTCAGGATGGTGCTGGCGTTCGTGAGGTCTTCTCCAGTTTCGAAGAGGGGGCTGACGGGGAGGTGGGAGCGCCAGAGGCCATTCGAGTGACGCTTAGCGAGGCCCGCCTCCCGTGCGAGAAGTTGCATGAGGAGGATGTCCGAGACAGAGCGAGTCATGCTGATGATGAGCTGGCCTAGGCCCTCGGGACCGTGTTTACGGCGATGGGTGGCGAGGAGGCGCAGGTAGCCTAGTATGGAATCTGCGTCTTCTCCCGCTTCTTCATAGCGGGAGAGGAAGGGGCGGGGGTTGGCGAGCTCAGCGACGAGGAGCTCGCGTCTTTTTTCTTCACTCCAAGAGGGGAAGTTCTGGCCATCGGGAATGCCTACGGAGGTGAAGAGCTGGGCGGCGGCGGCATCATGTGCTGCGGAGTTATTCCTTATGTCTAGGGCTGCGAGATGCAGGCCGAAGATCTGGCCGAGGCGGATGAGGGGGAAGATCCACTCGTGTGCGGTGAAGGAGGCGTCTGCTTCACAGAGGGTATCATGGATGAGTTGGAGGTCATTCAGGTAGTCCGAGGCCTGATGATACTTTCTCTGTTCAAAGCGTTCATTAAGCAGGCGGATGAAGGCTTGCCAAGGCTCAAGCCGGTAGCGGAAGGCAATGCGCGCGCCTTTTTCTCCGAGGAGTTCGGCGGTGGTGGTGATGGCCTGAGTGAGACGTGAGGGGACCTTGGTGAAGGGGGGGGCGAGGGTGAGTTTATCCGAGACTTTTTGGAGGTGGCGTTGGTGCATGAGGATGGCGTTTTCATGCAGTTCGGCGAGGGTGCTCTTGGTAACTTCTGGGGTGACGAAGGGGTGGCCATCACGGTCACCTCCGATCCAGCTGGAGAAGCGGAGCTTCGGGTAGGCATTTTCTTTTCTGAGCTTGGCAAGGTCCCAGCCGGCGTCTTCCCAGGCGAGTTCTAGGGAGCGGTCTAGGCGCATGACGACTTCTGGGAAGGTCTCGCTGAGGTAGGGTAGGGCATTCCGGAGCTCATCCTGAATATCGGGGCGCTGCACGAAGATTTCTCCAGTGTACCAGAGGGTCTGGAGCTCGGCACGGAGACTGTCTGCGACGCGGCGACCGTAGTGGGGGTCACTTTTAGCACTTTCATGGCTACGAAGTCCTTCGTAGATGGCCTTGTGACGCTGGCGCACTGAGGGGCGCTTCGCTTCTGTGGGGTGGGCGGTGAGGACGGGTTCGACTTGGACTTTTTTTAGAGTTTGGATGACTTCATCCTCGCTGAGTCCTTCTTGCACGAGGCGGTTGATGACGGAGGGCCAGAGTCCTTTTATGGCGGCGGCACCGTGTGAGGCGCGGCGGGTGCTGCGGAATTTCCAGGCGACGCGTTCTTCGACGATGTTGAGGATCTCAAAGCAGATGGAGAGGAGCTGAGCTCCTTCCCGCTCTACTCCTGATGGGATCTCGCTAGGGAATGACTGTTTAGCTTGCCAGGGGATGAGGGAGCGGAGTTGCTGGTCTAGGGGAAGGGCTTCAGAAAGTGTTGCCGTGGTTTCAGCAAGGCTGTCATCAAGTTCGCGGAATCCTTCGGCGAAGTAGCGGTCGTTTTTAATGTCATCTGGCATTCGGGGATAAGATGAGAGGAAAAGCGACGAGTGGCAAGGATGGGTCTTAGGGGGTGCTTAGTTAAGTGTGGTGATTTTGTGTTTTTTTTTAAGGTTTAGGGGGAGGCGGATTTAGGAAACGGGGGTGATCCTGATGGGGCAGACCTTAAGCTCGGCAGTCTGGGTGATGGGGTCATAGCCAGAGCCGGTGAGGATATTGATCTGGGTATCGGCGAAGCTGAAGGAGGTGAAGACGGTGCCACGCGGGGAGCGGGTGGTGGTCTCTACTTTTATTTCGATTTCACCACGGCGGCTCGCTATTTTGGCAATTTGGCCATCGTGGAGATTCCATTCTTTAGCATCGTCAGGGTGTACTTCTAGGGTTTCTTCGGCGAGGAGGTAGTTCATGCCGCTGGCGCGTCCGGTCTGGGTGCGGGTGTGGTATGCTTGGAGGCGGCGTCCGGTGGTGAGCCAGATGGGGAAGTCTTGGTCGATGACTTCCGCTGGGTCACGGTAGTTGATGTTTTTAAAGAGGCCGGGCTTGGCGTCTTTAAATTCGTTTTGGTGTAGGATGGGGGTGCCGGGGTGACCTTCTTCTGGGACGGGCCATTGGTAGTTCCCATCGCCGATGTTATCCCAGTTTAGTCCTTTGTAGATGGGGCTGAGGTGGCAGAGCTCGTTAAAGACTTCTTTGGCGCTTTGGAACTCGAAGCCGGGGGTGCCGAGGCGCTTGGCAATCTCGGCGATGATCCACCAGTCTGGCTGGGATTCACCGTGTGGGGGGACGGCAGCCCTGAGACGCTGGACTCGGCGTTCGGTGTTGGCTTGGACCCCATCAGTCTCGCCCCAAGCGGAGGCGGGAAGGACGATGTCTGCCATCTGGGCGGTTTCGGTGAGGAAGATGTCGATGACGACGAGGTGGTCGAGGGATTCTAGGGCTTTTTTACAATGGTTCTTATCAGGGTCGGTGACGACGGTGTTTTCTCCGTCGATGAGCATGGCATGGATGCCATGTTCTTCTGCGCCGCAGAGATTGAGGGCGGTGACCTTCGTCATTTGCTTGCCGAGGTCCATGGCGGGCTGTTGGTAAAATTCGGCAAATTTTCGCTGGAAGGCCTCATCGGTGACGGGTTGGAAGCCCGGGTAGTTGTTAGGGACGGCTCCGCAGTCGCCGGCTCCTTGGATGTTATTTTGGCCACGCATGGGGTTGATGCCAGTGCCTTCTTTTCCGAGGTTGCCGGTGAGGAGGGCGAGGTTACAGAGGGATTGGACGTTATCGACCCCGCAAATGTGTTCGGTGATGCCTAGGGTGTAGTAGATGGCACCAAGTTTAGCAGAGCCGTATAGGATGGCGGCTTGCTCGATGTCTATGGCAGGAACTTCACAGATTTCAGCAGCCCAAGCGGGGGTGAACTCTTTAAGGTGTTTTTTAAATTCTGGGAAGTGAGCACAACGTTGGGCAATGAATTCGCGGTCTTCTAAGCCCTGCTGGACGATGACGTGGGCCATGGCAAGGAGGAGGGCTACGTCTGAGCCGACTCGGATAGGGAGGTGGAGGTGGGCCAGCTCTGCGAGGCGAGTTTTACGGGGGTCTGCGACGATGAGCTTAGCTCCTTTGGTGAGGGCTTTTTTTAGTCCGGTGGCGGCGACGGGATGGCACTCGGTCATGTTCGTGCCGATGGCGAAGATGGCGTCAGGTTTTTCCATGTCCTGAAGGGGGTTAGACATGGCGCCTCTTCCAATCTGAGCGGCCAGACCGGCCACGGTGGGGGCGTGTCAGGCTCGACTACAGTTATCGATGTGATGGGTGCCGAAGCTGGCACGAATAAATTTCTGCATGGAGTAGGCAGCCTCGTGCGGGGCTCGGCCACTGGCTATTCCGTAGATGCTGCGCCTGCCGTGCTTCTGCCGTGCTTTGGCAAATCCTTGTGCTGCCTTGGTGAGTGCTTCGTCCCATTCGACTTCTTTAAAGCTGCCGTCTGGCTGTTTTATGAGGGGCTTTTTTAGGCGGTCTTCATGCTGGATGAAGTCGTAGGTGAATTGACCTTTGATGCAGAGGGCTCCCTTATTAGCTGGGCCGTCTAATGCGGGCTGGGCACCGACGATTTTATCCCCCTTGGTCATGAGGTCGATGGAGCAACCAACCGCGCAGTAGGGGCAGACGGTGCGGGTTTTTTTAATGGGCTCGGGGAGGGGCTGGGAGCGGAGGGCTTTTTTATCGGCGAGGGCTCCAGTGGGGCAGGTCTGGACGCATTGACCACAGAAGGTGCAGTCGGAGTCGCGGAGGTCGTTATTAAATTCGGTGGTGATTTGAGTCTGGAAGCCTCGGTTCGCGATGCTGATGGCGTAGTCGCCTTCTTGTTCTGCACAGACGCGGACGCAGCGGTAGCAGGAGATGCATTGATCGTAGTCTCGGAGGATGAAGGGGTTGGCGTCTTGCTCGTTGCTGGTGCCGGATGTTTTACCTGCAAAGCGGCCATTGCGAGCTCCGTATTTGTTGACGAGGGTTGAGAGTTCTTGGGAGGCGAGCCCACGGAGCGGGTCGATGTTGACTTGGCGATTTTCAGAGGCGACGAGTTCGAGGAGGGTCTTCCGCATTTGCTCGATTTTAGGAGGGGCTGTCTGAATGATCATGCCATCACGTGCTTCGGTGGTGCAGGAGGCAACGGGGTTGCGCATTCCCTCGATTTCTACGATGCAGAGACGACAGCTTCCGAACGCTTGGAGCCGGTCATCGTAGCAGAGGGTGGGGATGTTTTTTTGGAGGCGGGAGGCGATTTGGTAAATTGTTTCACCTTGGGTGAAGGTGGCACTCTGCCCATCAATAGTGAGGCTGGGTTGCGCTGCGACGCTGGTGTGAGGGTCTGAAATCATAGCAGATGGGGCCACTATAACGAAAAAGAAGCGAGAAGCAAAGGAGGGGGAATTGTTTTTTTGAACTGAGCTAGGGCTTGTTTATGGGGGAATGAATTCCCAGTGAGATTCGCATGAAAATTTCTCTCAGGAATCGCGCTTGTAAGGTGGAGATCATGACGCCATGTTCGCTTGCCGCTAAAAAAAGCGGTTTTTTGAGATGAGTTCGTCTATTGTCATTCCTGAAAATGCGCCCTTTAATGCTGAGCAACGTGCTTGGCTGAGTGAGTTTCTGAGTCAAGCCTTGGCTGAGAAGGCGGGATCAGTAGTGCCTACGGGGCCTGCGATTCCGGTGACAATTTTATGGGGAAGCCAGACTGGTAATTCTGAGGGGGTGGCTAAGAAGTTGGTGAAGGCGCTGAAGGGAGGAAGCTACGAGCCTGAGGTCTTCGATATGGCTGTTTATGATAAGGAGCGTCTTCCGAGTGAGAAAAATCTCCTAATCATTACGAGTACTTATGGGGACGGTGAACCACCGGATAATGCGGCAGATCTGCATGAGTATTTAATGGGGGATGGGGTTCCGAATTTAGAGGGGGTGAGTTATTCAGTTCTCGCCCTAGGGGATAGTGAGTATCCAGATTATTGTCAGTGTGGGATCGAATTTGATCAGAGGTTAGAGCATTTCGGAGCGAAGAGAATGTTCCAGCGAATCGACTGTGATGTCGACTATGACGATGAGTTCACGGAGTGGAAGCAGGGCCTGCTTGAGGCGATGGGGGGAGTGGAGACCGCAGGTGCGAGCCAGGAGCTAGAGACAGATGAGCCCTATAGTAAGAAAAATCCTTTTCCTTCAGCGCTGCTCAAGTCGGTAAACCTCAATGGAGCTGGATCTGAGCGAGAGACCTATCACTTTGAGATGTCTTTAGAGGGGTCCGGCTTAGAGTATGAGACCGGAGATGCCCTAGGGGTGTTTTCTCATAATTCTGCTGAGGCGGTGGATGAGATTTTACCGCTGTTACCTTTTAATATCAAAGATGAGGTTCCTCTTCCTGGTGGGGGGGAGGCATCTCTACGGGAAGCTTTGATGAAGTCCTATGACATTCGCAGCCTTAATAAGAAGCTTTTGGCAGCGTGGTCTGAGCGCTCGGGATCGCCCTTCCTCCGTGCGCTTGTGGAGGCAGGTTCTCGTGAGGAGATTGAGGATTTTTGTTGGGGTCGGGAATTGATTGATCTGATTAATGATCACCCTGCTGATTTCGCTGATGGTGAGGAATTTGTGGGAGTTTTAAAGAAGTTGCAGCCCCGGCTTTATTCCATCGCCTCGAGTCCGAATGCTCACCCAGGTGAGGTTCACCTGACGGTGGCAATTGTTAGGTATCATTCACATGGACGTGAGCGTGGAGGGGTGTGTTCCACTTATCTTGCGGACCGTGTGGGAGATGTCGTTTCTGGAGTCTTCGTGCATTCTAATAAGGCATTCCGAGTTCCTGCGGACCTATCTAAAGATGTCATTATGATAGGGCCGGGGACTGGAGTGGCTCCCTTCCGAGCGTTTCTTGAGGAGCGCGAGGAGTCAAAAGCAAGTGGCCGTAATTGGCTCTTCTTTGGGAATCCCCACCGTGAGACGGATTTCATCTACCAAGAGCAGATCGAGGCCTGGGAAGAAAATGGCGTTTTGTCTAAGCTGGATTTGGCATTTTCGCGAGACCAAGCTCAAAAGATCTATGTGCAAGATAAGATGTTAGAGTCTGGGGCAGAACTCTGGCAGTGGCTCGAAGGAGGTGCTTACTTCTACGTCTGTGGTGATGCTTCTCGCATGGCTAAGGATGTGGATAAAGCACTTCATACGATCGCGCAGACCCACGGAGGCCTGAGTGAAGAGGAGGCGGTGAACTACTTTAAGGGACTGAAGGCTGAGAAACGCTACGCCCGAGATGTTTACTAGAAGTTCGTCCTGTATTTTAGCTGATTCAGTGCTGAGAGTTCGACCATGAGTGATCTTGTCCGAGTCGAGCCTATTGCCCTGCTTCCCACGCCTTCTGGCTGTGCGGTTTTCTTAGGTGATGGGAAAAAGGTGATCGTCTTTTACATTGATCCGGCGATAGGGGCGTCGATCAATGCGGTCCTCTCAGGAGCTCAGCCCCCGCGTCCTTTATCACACGATCTTTTCGCGCAGACGCTGGAGGCCTTCGGTGCTCAAGTTTTACATGCGACTATCGTTCGGCATGAGGGTGAGGTATTTTATGCCCGCTTAGTCATTCAGGCTGAGAATGAGATTATGGAGAAGAAGGTGGTGGAGCTAGATGCTAGGCCTAGCGATAGTATCGCCCTTGCCGTACGCCATAAGGCGCCCATTTTTGTTCTGCCAGAGGTGTGGGCTGGTCTGGAAGATATGGCGCAGGCTCTAGAGGCATTGAGAAATCAGGCTGATTCGCCGCCAGGTTTTGGGGTGTAGCCTTGTTTAGAAAAGATCACTTGCAGCTTAAGTGAGCGGCGATACTTTTGAGCAATGAAGCCGCAAGATTATCTCCAAGAGGAGATCCTGTTAAATCCTGAGAAGCGTGAATTTCCTGATTTTAAACTGAGTCGACTTCTCGACACTGTCTTCGCACCTACCCAAGGGTGCCGTGTTTGTATTTTGGTGGATTTTGAAGACCCAGCGAAGTGGATTAAAGATTTTGCCTTTCGGGGAGAAGCTCAATTTAAAGTTCAGAATAACGCTCTGAAGCATTTTTATGAAGGCTTACAGGATGGGGTTCTAGAGGAATTAGGAATGTCAGGAGGAGAGATGTTTGCCTACAAATGCACCTACGGTTCTAACCTCGATCTTAGTGATGAAGTCTGGGACACGGATGGGAATGAGCTTTCCTTAGACCGTGATATTTATTCGGAATATGACATCGTCCTATGCATATCCACTTGGTCGGCAACTGCGCCTCTGACCGCGAAGTGTAAGGAGTTTAATTTCCGGGGGGCGACGATGCATGGCATGAATGATGTCATTCTGAGTTCTGGACTCGCAGTGGATTACCAAGACGTCTCTGATGATGCGGAAAGGATGCGTGCCGCTTTGACAAATGCGAAGGAAGTGGAAATCGACTTCGAGCTGGAGGATGGCGAAATCCTGACTGCTTGGTTGGGACTCGGGGGGCAAGATGCTCAGAAGTCTCATGGTCTTTGTAGAGGGTCGAAGCCTGATATTGCCAATCTTCCAGCTGGAGAAGTTTACTTCGTCCCGCAAGATGCACGTGGAAAGTTCCCCATGAAGTATGAGGACGGGACCTTAGGTGTTCTCGATGTGGTGAATCGTGATGTGGTGAAGTCCACGCTGATAGAGGGGAATCAAGTGACAATTGATGAGCATAATGCCCGCCTTGCAGATGACCCGATGACGGGAACGCTCGGGGAGCTCGGGTTCGGGACGCAAGTTTTACCTGTTTCTTACCAAGATATTCAGGATGAGAAAGTGCTAGGGACCTGTCACCTCGCGACGGGACGTGACGATCACTTGGGCGGGGACATCGTCCCAGAGATGTTCAAAAAACATGAGAATAGTAGTCATGATGATATTCTCTTCGCGCCTCATAAGACTCCGAATTTTAATGTGAAAGAAGTTCGCATGATTTGGGACGATCGGAGTGAAGTGGTGATTGAGAACTTCCGCCCATCTGCTTATGTGATGGATGCTCTAAAGGAAGAAATGGCCCCCGTTCTCGCGGAAGCCTAAGAGGAGATTAAGCTAGCCTCGTTTATAGAGCGGGGAGAAGATCGAATCATTTCGCCCTTCTTGTCCTCGGCAGGAAGCAGGCTCCTAGTCTCTTGAAGAAGTTCTTTTTAGGGGGGAGCTTCCTAGTGGATTCTGCCTATTTCAGGACTGTTGACTCCTTAGGGGCTTCGGCTTCGTTTGGATTTTTGAGGATTTGTGAGACAAATTGATGAAACAGCCTCGCTCCTTTTCCAGTAATAAGAGAATCGTGAAATTGGCAAGTGTAGAGAATCAGAAGCAATCCCGTTTTCGCCCATGGCTTGAAGAGCATGGATCGAAGCTCTTACTATTCGCTCGGCAGCAGACTCGTTCCCTCGCAGATGCTGAGGATGTCTTGCAGGATGCTCTGGTGAAGCTAGCCCGGAAGGTGGAAGAGGGGACGTTTTTAGGTGGGGAGGATGCTTGGCTGCCTTTTCTCTATACTCAGATCCGCCGAGAGGCGATTGATCTTGGGCGTAAAGATGACCGTCGTAGGAAGCGGGAAGAGAAGATGGTGAAGGATGCGCGCTCGCTGGGGCGCGATATTGAGATGCCCATGTTTGAGAAGGGTGAAGACCAGAGTGAGACTCGTCGAATTCTAGTCCAAGGCTTAGAAAGTCTACCTCTAAAATTCTCTGAAGTCATTAATATGAAACTCTGGGGTGAAAGAACCTTCGCTGAGATTGGCGAGACTCTTGGGATCTCGCTTAATACAGCGGCTTCACGTTACCGCTATGGAATTGAGGCTCTCCGTAAGCAGCTTGCGGCAGCTCGATTGAATGGGGATGTATGATAAACTTTCTGAATTACGAACGATGAATTTTACGACAACGCAAGTAGAAGAGGAGCTTAAAAAACTGGTGCCAGCTCGTTTTTCGGAGTCTTTCATAGACCGGCTCGATGCCGCGATGGGCGAGGCAAGTGCGGAGGTTAATGAGATGGGTGGTGAGGTCATCATCACTTCTGCAGATCATGAACTCGAGATTTTAGAAAAGAGGCTGCGCGATCTAGTCCCTTATGGGGTTCCTGAAAATATGATTTCCCAGCTTGATAAAGCGATGGCGCGCTGGCACGAGGTAGTGCCGGTGGAGGAAAAAATCATCTCGATCCACCCTGAAGTGACTCAAAAAAAGTCTTCTTTTTTAGGGCTTCGTTCAGTGGCAGCGGTGGCTCTCTTAGGAGTGGGGGCAGCCTTCTTGTCAGGGGTGAGGGAGCCTGCTTCCTCTTTAGCGAATTCTGAGCAGATTCCTGATCTAAGTCATGCTAGTGCCGTCCCTGCCGTGTTTACTTCGGAAAATGCTGAAAGCTCAGTCGTTTCGCAAAATGATCATGGCGTCATTTGGACGAAGGGGGGGCAACCTGTTCACTGCACGGAAGTTTATGTAAAAAATCGCCTTCAATTTGCTAATGCGATCGGAGAGCGCCTCACGTTTGAACAGCCCATACGAGAGTTAAGATTTACTTCGGTGAGATTTGATTAAACAAAACATCGGGCCCTAAACGCTCAATGAGAAACCAAATGATGATATTATGAAATCTATCAAAATCGGACTATCAATTCTCTTAAGCACCTTGGGTTCTATTTCAGCAATCGAGCGCCCAGCGAGTGAAAAAGGTAAGGTGATTCCTGCGCCAGAAGGTGGGGTCCTAGAAAAGAAAGAAGATGCTGAAGTGGTGCCAGCTAATGCCGCCACGGCTTACCTTGGAGTGGGAGGAGAAGCTGCTGGAAGGGCCTTACTAATGCACCTTAATTTAGAGAGTGGGCTGCTGCTTTCTAGGATCGACCCAGCAAGTCCGGCAGGGCTGGCGGGACTGAAGGAAAATGATATTATTGCAGAGCTGGACGGTGAAAAACTAGTAGATCAAGCTACTCTCCGTAAGGCAGTGCTTTCTAAGAAGCCGGGAGCTGAGGTGACTCTTAAGTTGATTCGGGAAGGGAAAGTGATTAATCAGAAAATTTCTCTTGGTGAGTCTCCTTTAAGACAGAGGGTCTTACCGAGGGCTTTAGTGCCCGATCAAGCGGCGGAAATGCAGGATCTCCTCGAGAATCGTCTAGGAAATGCTCTTGGAGCTCTGGGTAATGAGGAGCTGAGACATAAGCTTATGGATCAGTTAGAAAGAGCCTTGGGTGATCAGGCGGCGGGCCTAAAGCAGCTCCGTTTCGATCTAGGGGTAGATCTTCTGAACCCTTTTTTTTGAAATAATGACATTTCCCTTCTATTCCGGAATGTGGATTGCTTTCAAATATCTAAGCGTTGTTGGAAAAAGCTCTAGAAACTGAGATTAAGAAAATCTTATTTAGCGTCGAAAACGAACGTTCAGCTGTTGTTGCTGTCGGAAATGTTCCAAGATTTTATAATAAAGGGTTCCATGATTAATCGAATTTAATTGAAGAAATATACATGCCAGGTTAGGTTTTCTTAGACCTTCATGACTTTTTGAATACGATTATTTTGGGGAAAAGCTCGCATATTTCAACGGTCGTGCTTGTTTCGCACCACAAATAATCGATCTATAATAAATGCCATCTTCAGTTATATTGCCGAATCGAGAATCAGTTCTGACCACGACCCGTAGCGGCGGCAAAGAAAAACTGACACATGTTCTCAGAGAAAATCAATACCCACATTTTTTGTCTCTATTTTTGTTACGTATTTACTTGAGTAGGAGGAAACATATGAATACTTCGAGATGTACGAATACGTTATTTTTATTTAGCGTCATTTACTAGTTTTAGCTGCTAGCTGTCTTGAACTAGCTGGCTAGTTAGTCTCCTTTCTCTGGATTACAGGGCCAGACGTATTCAGACAGAAGTTAGTGGACAAAATCGATATCACTCGTATCTGTCTTTCGGTTTGTGTGTGTGCATGTGTATTATCCTTGAACTGGAGAAAGTTCCCGTCTTGTAACTTTGAGGACATGTGTAGCAGTTTAACTGAAGCTGGGCCCGACGGAAAGAAAGTAGTAGATCGACGCACGGCTTACTTGCTAGACCTCTGGGAAAGCAATTGAAATGTAGTTATCTGCAGACTTGCGTAAGTAGGGCTTGACACGAGGTTAACCTTCCGAATATTTTGCTGCCTCTCTTTTATTACGAGTTTCGAATAATAGGAAACCGTAAAAAAATCGTTTTTACTAATGATGACCAAAGCTGTATATCTATATCTTTGATACTGACTTTTATTGAATATGTTTTTGACTAATGTTTGTTTTCATTTTTTGCTTTGGCAGGGCTGTGAATGGCCACGCAACTTCCGCCTCGGCTTCCAGTCCTGAAGAGGGTGGGGCCGCTGGCGACACCGGAATCTCAAACGGCCACGCCTCCCCAGGTGGCGGTGACGCCTCTTCTGCCCGCCTCACGTCCCCACGTCACGCCCTCCGCAAGAAGAGCTCCCGCGCCTCGTCTTCAAAACTGCTTTCCGCTGCTGCGGCCGGGAGCCACAAGGTCACGGAGTACTTCCCGATTAGGAGAAGCGATCGGAAGAAGAAGGTCGAGCGGGAGAAGGAGTTCCTGGCCGAAGTGGAAAGGCAACTACTCGAAATCAGCGATGATCATCTTCCCATCGGTATGTACTTATCTCATCATTTAAATAATCCGTTGCATGGTGGGGGGATTATATTTTTGAATGAATAAAACAAATGTTGACCTACTTGATCGAACGAAAATAAAAGAACTGGGAATAAGATATTTATTTTTCTTGTATCTTTCAGAGGTCAAAGACTTCGGTCCCAAGGGCCGTGGGATCGTGGCTTCCAAACCGTTCAAGAAGGGTGAGTTCGTCGTAGAGTACGCCGGCGACCTCATCGACACGGGCATTGCTAAAGAGCGGGAGAACAAGTATTGCAACGACATGACGGCTGGCTGCTACATGTATTACTTCAAGCACAAAGGAAAACAGTATTGGTGAGTTTGAAAATAATGAAAACTAGCTAATTTTTTGACAGCACAGCGCTTCGCAAAAACGTGGCAGGGTTTTATTTATTTTTTAATTTTGACAGCTCGGCACTACGCAAAAATGTGAGAGATAACGGCTTGTGTTCTTAATTTTTTAAATATTAATTCCTCCCCGTTTCTATTTCAGCGTCGACGCCACTAAAGAAACTCCTCGCCTTGGACGCCTTGTGAATCATTCCCGCGTGAGTCCCAACCTCCAGACCAAAGTCGTAGACTTCAAACAGGACAATCCTCGCCTTATTCTCGTGGCTAAGAGGGAGATCGAGGCTGGGACGGAGTTCCTCTACGATTACGGCGACCGCTCCAAAGAGAGCGTCAAGGCCCATCCCTGGCTCTTGCTGTAAAATGGGAAAAAGAAAATATAATTCTGGAAATAAACGAGGTCAAGGTTCGCGCAGCAGTCACCGTAAACATAGGAAGACTCCGCCATATTCTTAAAAGTGTTCTAATCTCTTTTTTTCCGGAGCCGGAGCCGTTGTTGTCCGTGCAGACTCCGGAAGAGATAATCTTGTCTGTCTGTCTACTGTCTAGCTGAATCTTCTTCAGCTTGAATCAACAAGTAATAAATGAAAGATTAATATTTCGCCGAAAAAAAAATCAAACCAGAAAATCTTCGTTCTTAAAAAAAAGGAAAAAAACTCGAATTTTCAAATAATCGCCATCGGAATTCAAAATTGAAGATGATTGAAAATTCCGTTTCCAAGCCTGCGAAAGGAATATTTATATTTCGAAGGCTTCTTGTCGTGATAAAGACTTTTCTGCTTGAAAAAGGGAACGTTCTTTTCTATCTTAATATTCCAGGATAGAAGACCAACCAAACTCGCGAAAAGAAGATTTAATACATTGCTACTTTTTAGAGCAACTGTTTCATTTTGAAATACTTCTGCTGTCAATATATAAAATGTTATACATAATTGATCAATTAATTTACCGACCCTCTTCACTCACTACTGCTACTCAAGGTTTACGCTAGGCAAAAAATTAAAGCGTCCAGATGTGTAAACTGAACCTTTTGTTGCCTATTATTATTTTGTTCACGTTTACTTAGCGTGAAAATGTAGACGGTCAAAAATTGTTGAGATGTTAACAAGGGACAAACAATGGGAGACGTTCATCCTTGTCTGGTGTAAATACTTTTCCTCGGAAAAAAAATGGTAACAGTTATTGTTTATTTATTTTTTCTTCCTCTATTAAATCCGGACCTGACCTGAAATAGTTTAAAATCTTACAGGAAATTAAGAGAACCCAAGGACGCCATGTAATGGCTGAAATATTCTTTGTGAATAAATCTGAACAATATTTATTTTACCCCCCGTCAGGAGTGACGCAAAAAAATGGCGCTTGTAAAAAGCACTAATATTTAAGAACAGAGAAAGAGCAAAGTATTTTTTGGCTTTGAATATTTTTCGAGTTTTGCGAAAATGAAGCCCGCCACCCCCTATCCCCTAATGCCCTCAAGTAGATTTGATAAACAAGTAACTTCTGTGCTGTATTAAATGACGAGTGAGTAGTATAAGATGTATTTGTACCGACCTACAAGCAGACATACACTCGAAACCAAGGTGATCAAACTTGGCATTATTACGATATATAATAGTACTATTATTATTTTAATTATTACTAAAAAAAAACTAATAATATGACGAAGACTCAAATTTTAAGACAAGGAATGTGGATGCCGTTTTAGTGATCCAATCGATAGAAGATTTCATTCAGTCTAAGACGCAGCAGCTATAGCTAAGAAATACACTCAACACATCTGAAAAATGTTTTCAATACTTTGCGAATACTATTTTATTTGGTATTCTCTGTTGGTCTGCAAAAAAATATTCGTTACAATATTTGTTTTGGTTTTGTAAAACGTGTACACTTTTGCACATCTTGAAAAAAAGCCCCAGCCTGCCTGTCTGCCTACTACCCCTCCCAAAAATCGCAAACCAAATTGAAATTTCTTCATTTTTTACCGTAAAGAAATTGTCGACCTCTCGAATAACTGCCTATCAATATAGTTCAAATCACATAATTATTCATGCTTAAAGAAAAAGACGTAAAAAACACAACTCTCCGTGGCCTTCTCGAAAGGCGTGCCGAAAAGTACGAACTTTCAAAGCTACCCTTCGTTGAAAAAAACATTCTTAAAGTTAGTTCCTCGACCAATCTTATTTTTTGGCAATTGCACCCAGTTATCTTGTATTATAATTTAGGATAGGACTCAATACAATAAATAGGTCTGATGATAAATTTTCTCAATGCAATCAATTTTCGTCTTGGAAAAAGTATTTCTTTCTGTCTAGATCCCCACATGAGAAGTATTTTTTCACGAAGGTTGTCTCCGGAATAAGGAGCGCGTCCCTTTTTCCCGAAATTAACACGTTCTTTAATAATTTGTAGAAATTAAGTCCATTCAGTTTTGCGAACCGGTAATTCATTGAGCTTCTTCGTTAAATCCCCTCAAAGAAATCAACCCCTGTAACCTGATTGAAACATTCATCATTCGATATAATGATGAGTTGTTTGCAGCCATCGTTTCTTCCTCTCAAAAAAAGAACTTATATCATTCATGAAAAAATTAATAATAATGATTTAAAACTTTTGTCAGATTAAAAAAGCGAACATTTCGAGCAAAAATAAGAGAAACATAGGTGAAAAAGACACCGACAAATCGGCTGGTAGTCAGTTTATTTGTTGTTAGGTTTTGACTTTATTGCAAAACTCCGTCTGCCGCTATTTTGATAATCCTGTATGGAGACCTTACACATTTTTTCAGTGAATATTCGGCGTTTCATAACAACAACAAAAATCCTCTTTTTATTCTTTGGAAAAAAAAGAAACTTTAATTGCCACCTACCTGGCTTGGCTGATATTTTTGTGGCGAGAGTAATTTTGCAAAAAAAGAAGGAAAACGAAAAAATGTTGACCCCGAATTATTGATCCCACTATTTGTACAAGTAATTTTCCGTTTCTCCCCCCCTCCACCCCAAATGTGATTTACATCAGATCAAAGCCACCGGCGATAATATAATATGGAAAAAAAGAAGAGAGACAAGAAAGTTTCGAAGAAGTAAGTGCCTGACCGGCCTGCAGCTGCTGTGAAGGACAATTAAATGCCGAAAAAAAGGAAGAAGGAAGACAAAAAATATGACAGGATAATAGAAGAAGACAAAAAAAGACTTGGTCGTTACCGCGAAGAGAAACAAGCAAATTACTCAGTTCATCATTTTCTATGTATGTCTTGAGCTTTGTCGTATCTGTATAAATAGCAACGCACTATTTAAATAATAAAAAAAATGCATCAACTATTTGTTGTTCCTACGTACTTTTTTGATTGTTTTGTCAAGAAATTCGCAAGCTTAGTGCGTCCGATCCAGAGAGCTAGCTAGTGTCCATACCCCACAAAAGCGGCAAGGAAAGTTTGGGCTTCTAGTAAAGAGGAACAGGACAAAGATCAATGTTGAAAATGCCGAGCCCGGCCGACCCTTTCACAATTTTAGAGCATCAAAATCCACCATACGACGTTTCTGAACTTCATAAAATTAGCCAGTGTCCTAAAACTGGGGCTCTAGAATTACGTAAGGGTCGGTCGGGAAGCAACTATTCCTTTCATCTTATCAGAGGCTGCTGTTCTTAAGTTTGAATGATAGAACTACTTGAATGTATCGAACGAGCCGATGACAGATTCCTTGATCAGCGCGTTTAAGGGAAACAAAGATGCTCGTAGATGTTGGCAGCTGTCGGGATTCAAACTTGAAATCTTTTGTTTCCAG
>CALFVL010000061.1 GCA_937928425.1 uncultured Verrucomicrobiales bacterium | reverse complement strand
GACGGTGAAAAACTAGTAGATCAAGCTACTCTCCGTAAGGCAGTGCTTTCTAAGAAGCCGGGAGCTGAGGTGACTCTTAAGTTGATTCGGGAAGGGAAAGTGATTAATCAGAAAATTTCTCTTGGTGAGTCTCCTTTAAGGCCTCGGGTCTTACCGAGGGCCTTAGTGCCCGATCAAGCGGCGGAAATGCAGGATCTTCTCGAGAATCGTCTAGGAAACGCTCTTGGAGCTCTGGGTAATGAGGAGCTGAGACATAAGCTTATGGATCAGTTAGAAAGAGCCTTGGGTGATCAGGCGGCGGGCCTAAAGCAGCTCCGTTTCGATCTAGGGGTAGATCTTCTGAATGGGGAGGACTTAGATAAGAATTTTCAGGGCTTTGGTTCAGTGAGATTAGAAGACCAGGACGGTTCGGTGGAATTGTCGGTCCAGAATGGGCAACGTGAGTTAGAAGTCCGTGATCCAGATGGGAGACTTCTGTTTGAAGGGCCATACGATTCGGAGATCGATAAGGCAGCTGTCCCTGAAGAGTATCGTGAGCGAGTGGAGCGTTTGGATATGGGAAAGCAAAGTTCCGTTCAGCTTAAGCTCGATAAGGAAGACCTTTTGAAGGGAATGAAAAAGGAGAAGTAGAATACAGGGCACCTTTTGTGCCTTGTTTTTACAAGTAGCAGCTCGTTGAGGGCTGCTATTTTTTTATTCTGGGGCTGGGCTTTTATCTCTTGCCTCTACCAATTCGATTTCAAAAATAAGGAGTTGATTAGGCCCGATGCTGCTGCTGCGGCGTTGATCACCATAAGCGAGTTCTGGGGGGACAAAAACGAGCCACTTTCCACCTACCCGCATTAGGCTGAGGGCTTCTCGAAATCCGCTGATGACTTCATCAGGGTGGATTTGCGCGGGGTTGAGTTTATGGCTGGCTGAGAACTGAGTGCCATCAGGGAGGGTTCCTCGGAACTTAACGAAGAGGTCTTTATTAAGGAGGCCATCAGAGCCGAGGGCCTCACCTTCCCCGGCTTTTATTACGCGGTATTGTAGACCTGATTCGGTCTTGATGATTCCTTCATTATTTTCATTCGTAGAGAGGAACTGCTTGGCAGCTTCTAGGTTTTCCTGAGCGGTCTGGGTTTCCCGCTCAGTGAGGTTTTCTTGGAGGCGGCTCATGGCCTTGCGAACTTCCTCAGGAGTAAGTGGGAGTTTTTCGCCACGGAGTCCAAGGAGGAAGCCCTCGAGATAAGCTTGGGAATTAAAGTCATCTTCACGCATCTGTTGCTGGGCAGTGCGCACTCCCTCTTGGTAGCCTAGCGTAAGGGAAGACTGGCGGACTGATTCTTCGGGCGAGAGTTGGGGAACTTCTTCTTCTTGTGCATAGAGGGAGGGGAGAAGGATGTGAAGGAGGATTAAGGGGGTGATGATGGGGCGTGGTTTCATAGCGATAAAATGAGCTAAAGTGAGAGGGGGCGGCAAGGCGATTGTCTTAGTCCATTTCAAGTCGGTAACGGGGAATGCGGGAGTCTATTTCTTGGGCATAGCGGTCGATCCCGCCATCTAGCCCGAAAGTCTCGCTGAGGCCATGGCCCCGAAACCAAGCACAGTGGTCTAGGACGCTACGCCCTTGATGATCCATGAGGATGATTTTTTGATCCTGATCTTTTTCAGCAAAGAGGGCATTCTGGAGATCTTGGGTCATTAGCTGGGCCCCAGGGAGAGTGATGGCCTCGTATTCCTCGCGAGTGCGCGTGTCTAGGAGGGTGAAGGTCTCTGCGGCGTTTGTTATTAAGTTCTCGAGATCTTGGGGGGAGATCATCATTTCAAGATCGTTTTTTTGGCTTTCGAGAAGGCAATTGATCGCTTGCGTGACGGCAATTTCATGTTTTTGGCAGACTGTTTCTAAGGAGTCCTGGAGTTCATAAGCACAAGATTGGCAGCCTCCGATGTGGAAGGCCGAAAAGAGGGCTCGGCGAGCCCCAGGGTAGCGGTCGAGGAGGGAAGCCATCGACATATTGGCAGTGATTTCAGTAGGCATGGGTGGAGAATGACAGAGATGGAGAAGAGGGAAAGAGGGGAGTTGGGACTTTCCAAGCGGAAAGGCATCTGCGAGTCTGTCCACTGCTTTTATGGCTATGTCTGAAGATCCCGAAGAACCTAAAATTTACCTTTTGCCAAATTTAATGACGGCGGGGAATCTCCTCTGTGGGTTTCTCGCGATCTTGACGATTTTTAAGGGGATGCAGGTGGATGATCTGGTCGCAGCGCGAGGTTTTTATGAAACTGCGATGCTTTATATCTTTGGTTCCTGTCTCTTTGATCTGCTCGACGGCCGGCTCGCTCGGATGGGGGGGCAAGAGTCGCCCTTTGGTCAGGAGTTTGACTCTTTGGCAGATATGGTCTCTTTTGGCCTCGCACCAGCGATGCTGGTTTCAAGGGCAGTTTTAGTGGATTTAGAGCTTCCTGAGAGTTTCGACCCCAGCGGAAGGCGGGAAGTTGGTTTAACTTGGGCTATTGCCTTTATTTATCTACTTTGTGGAGGGATTCGATTGGCTCGGTTTAACTGTCTAGCGCGGATAGGAGGGGCAGCGCATGGAGATTTCCGAGGGATTCCTATCCCGATGGCGGCGGGATTTATCGCCTCTTTAACTTTTATTATGATGAGCTTTGCTGAATCTGGACGCTCACTTGGCTGGCTGTCTTATGTTTTAGCGGCGATGATTCTGGGTATCTCTGTCCTAATGGTGAGTAATGTCCGCTATCCAAGTTTTAAAAAAATCGACCTCAAGACGAGTGTGAACGTGTGGACTTTATTAGGGGCCGCCTTTGTTCTCGGATTGCTTGTGAAATTCACAGTCTACGCCCCAACTTTGATTTTTGTAATTTACCTTATCCTTCCTCTTTTGGGGCAGAAAAAGAAAAAATTAGAAATTAAAAAGCCATGATTATCCATTTTTTTAAAATTCAATTGACCTTTTTGATTTGCTGATCTAAAAGATAGCTCGATTCGATTTCGATATGACTGTCCATTTCCGCGCGATTATTTTGACGCAGCTTCTTGCTGTCGTCTTCGCGCTTGGGCCTGCGATGGGGAAGACTCATACCGTAAGAAAGTCTGAGACCTGTTACTCTATTTCCCAGAAATTTAAGGTTTCAGTAAACGCGCTGATGGCGGCAAATGGCCTAAAGGACCCGAGGGACTTAATGCTTGGCCAGAAGTTAAAAATTCCCTCTAAGTCTGAGAGTAGTGTGAGGGGGAAGTCAGTGAAAATTGGCGCGAAGGTCTCCCGGACGGTCCTACCAGCTCGTAAGAAGTCCTTACGGGTAGTGATTGACCCTGGGCATGGTGGTCGTGACCGTGGAGCGGTCTGGGCTGGAGTTCGTGAGTCGACTTTAAATCTCAAGGTTGCTTACCGGGTAGAAGCTCTTCTTAAGTCGAAGGGATACGTGGTTACGATGATCCGGCGCAGTGATCATTATGTCAGTCTCGGACGCCGAGCTGCGATAGCGAACCGCTATGGGAACTCGATCTTCGTAAGTATCCATTTTAATGCTACGAGACACACTTCGGTGCGTGGTGTGGAGACTTACTATGTGGGGACGCGGGGCAGCTATCTTGCTAAGTCGATTCAGAATGAATTGGTGAAAAATCTGAAGACTCGCAATCGGGGGATTCGCTACCGGCGTTTTTCAGTCCTGCGCGAGACGAAGTACCCCGCAGTTTTAGTGGAGTGTGGTTTTATCAGTAATCCTTATGAGCGCTCGCGCTGCGTGAAGAGTAGTTACCAAGCTGCTGCCGCGCGTTCGATTGTGGCGGGAATTGAGCGTTACGATCGTGCGTATTAGTTGGGAGAGAGCTGGTCTTTTTTTACTTAAGATGATCTTGAAGTGATCTAGGTTTGCCACTGGCAAAAGGGGTACTTAGCGTTCTGCTATGTCCAGCTGGAGAGGCCGCCGAGCGAAGGCGCTACAGACGCGAGAGACTCGCCCCATGAGGTGGCTGACTCTCGGGCTGGGTTTGCTTGGAGGCCTGATGGGCTTGGCATTGTTCGTGGCTTATCGCATGATGAGTGCGCATTTGTCGGGTGATGATTTCCAGATCAGCTTGGGGGACCAGTTGGGGAGTTTCCTAGGTGGTGAGGCTCGGTTCACGGCCTTTGAGTGGGATGGGTGGGACGTCTCGGTTGATGAGTTCTTATTTCAAGGAGAAGATGGACTGCAGAATCTGAGTGTGAGGGGAGTCGGGGCGAGTGTTGATCGCCTTGCGGTTTGGAGGGGGACCTATCGACTGGAGGATATGCGCTTGGATGAGGTCGATTTTATTGGGGACTTTCGGAAAGATGCACTGGGGAAGCAGAGTGAGACCATGCTGCCTCTTAGGAGTAAACTGGCTCGTGATCAATTTAGCGGATTCCAGGAGAAGTTTCTTCCTGAGAATTTAGAACTGATGGAGTTCGAGGTGGCTCAGCTAAATGGCCGAGCGTTGACAGATGATGGGGTCTGGTCTTGGCGGGGCGCTAAGTTAGGTGTGCGAGCTGGGATTTTTAAGAAAAACGTGGAGGTAGAACTTAAGGGCGGGGAAGTCGTGACCCCTCTTTCGCTGGTAGACCGCTTGACTCTGAAAGAGGCGAAGGGGCGGGTTTCTGATGATCAATTTTACCTTCTCTCCTCCCAGTTTGATGCGTTAGGAAGTTCCCAAGTGACGATGGAAGGAGATTTCGGGCTGAAGAGCCGGATGTGGAGTTTACACGGAGAGCTCAAAGGAGCACAGGTTGAGGAATTGGTGAGTGAAAGTTGGAAGAAGCGTTTAACCGGTCCCTTGGAGGTGGGTTTTTCAATTCGGGGCCGTCCTGACTTTGAGGCCCGGATAAAGGGGGAAGTCGTGATTCGTGATGCTATCCTCACGGCGTTGACCGTGCTGGACCGACTCGCAGTCTATTCTAAGGACTCACGTTTCCGGCGTTTAGAGCTTTCGGAAGTCCAGTTTAGCTTTGAGAAAATAGGAACACACTTAGAGCTAAGCCACATTGTGTTTGCGAGTGAGGGTTTAATGCGTTTGGAGGGGAACATGCGGCTGAATGGGGATGTGATCCGGCAAGGGGATTTCAGCATAGGGATTAGCCCAGACCTCTTAGCTCATATTCCGAGTGCTGAGGCTAAGGTCTTTCAGCTCAAGAGGCGCGGGCTGCTCTGGACCTCTATGACGGTGGGTGGAACGCTTGAAGATCCTGAGGAGGACCTGAGTGAGCGCTTGATCGTGGCAGCGGGAGAGCGTCTGTTCGAGCAGACTCTCGATACGGGCCCGTTTTCTTTAAAACTTGAAAATTCGGATAGGAATTTTTCTACGAGTAGCTTTATCGAGCCCGAGGTAGAGGTGCACGAAGAAACGCGGGAGAATTTTTCTGAACTTTTCGGAAGCTCGATTGAAAAGCGGCAGTAGCTTCTCCGCATCATGAAGGTGCATTCTGTTAAACGGGCCCAGTGGCTTCCTATTACTGTCGCTGAAGCGTGGGATTTTTTTTCTAGCCCACGTAATTTGGAG
>CALFVL010000060.1 GCA_937928425.1 uncultured Verrucomicrobiales bacterium | reverse complement strand
TCCGCACGGACTAAGCCTGAGGAGAAGGAGTATCGCGCTGGAGTGGAATTTTCCCGCCGGATGTTAGAGGAGGGGTATATGACGATTACGGGAGCCGGGCCGGGAATTATGGCGGCAGGGAATGAGGGGGCGACTCGGGAGCATAGCTTCGGTCTGAATATCAATTTACCTTTTGAGGCGTCTGCTAATGACTTCATCATCGGTGATCATAAGTGTATTGATTTTAATTATTTTTTCACTCGTAAGCTGTCCTTTGTGAAGGAGGCAGATGCGGGAGTGGGGATGCCGGGTGGAGTGGGGACGATGGATGAGGTGTTCGAGGCTCTGACGCTGATCCAGACGGGGAAGGCCACTCTTTACCCGATCGTCTGTCTGGATGCGCCAGGGGGAACTTATTGGAAAGCTTGGAACCAGTTCGTAGAGGAGCATCTTTACCGTTTAGGGATGATTTCTGAGTCTGATTTTTCCCTCTATAAAGTGACTGATGATGTGGAGGAAGCGGTGGCGGAGATTACCAATTTTTACCGGAATTTTCATTCTTATCGTTATGTGGGGGATCGCTTGGTGCTGCGATTACAGGCCGCTCTTTCAAAGCCGGCGCTGCAGTCGCTGAATGAAAACTTTGGGGCGATGTTAAAGTCTGGAGAGATCGAGCAGAGGGGGGCTTTAGAGGAGGAAGCTAATGAGCCCGACTTGGCTGATTTACCCCGTATCGTCCTACGCCATCGGCGGCGTGACTTCGGCCTGTTAAGGGAGTTTATTAATACGATTAATGAGGCGGAGGTGGCGAGCTGATGGGGAAGCAACGGGCTGACTCTCTGCTAGTCTTACGCGGTCTCTGCGAATCACGAGAGCAGGCAAAGCGCCTGATCATGGCAGGTGAGGTGATGACAGGGACAGAACGTATTTTAAAGGCGAGTCAGAAACTGGAGGATGATGCCGATCTGAGAGTGAAAGAGCGACCTAGGTATGTGGGGCGAGGGGGCTTTAAGATGGAGGGCGCTTTAAAGCAATTTTCCGTGGACCCTACGGGATGGGTTTGCGCTGATTTGGGGGCTTCGACAGGAGGGTTTACGGACTGCTTACTTCAGCATGGTGCGGCGAAGGTGCATGCGATTGATGTGGGGACTAATCAGTTAGTATGGAAGTTACGCAGTGATGAGCGGGTGCTTTCTAAGGAGCGGTTTAATGCGCGTAATCTCAGCGTGGATGATCTGGGTGAGCGAGTGCGTTTAGTGGTGATGGATCTCTCATTTATTTCACTGACGAAGGTGTTACCAGCGGCCTTTAGTATTTTAGAGCGGGAGGGAACGGTGATTTGTTTGATTAAACCTCAGTTTGAGCTTTCCCGAGAGGAGGTGGGAAAGGGAGGAATCGTGAGAGAGGTAAGCTTACACCAAAAAGCGGTGGATAAAATCCGTGAGTTTATCACGGAGGAATTGGACCGTGAGTGGCTGGGGCTGATCGAGTCTCCGATCACGGGCACTGATGGGAATGTGGAATTCCTAGCATGGATGAAGTAGTCGCTTTTTTAGAAGCTTACTGAAATGCCTGAAAGGAGGGAGAAGTCACCCTTCCTGCGACCGGGGGCAGGGTTTTCATCATAAAAATACTCTAGGCCGATTCGCCAAGAAAGGTTCTCAGTGAGGAAGGTGTCGAGGAAGAGGAAGGAGGAGAGGGTGAAGTCAGAGGGGTCTTCGATGAAGGCTTGGTAGGAAATCTCTTGGGTGATGTAGGTGTGGTCGCTGAGTTGCCAGTAGAGGCGCTGGGCGAGGTTAAAGGTGGCGGCATTCGTGATGGCCCCTCCTTCTTCTTGGAAGGTGTAACCTAAGCCGGACTCGAAGGAGAGACCGCCGTAATCGGTGAGAATGGGGAAGAATCCAAGGTGGACCCCGGGGGTGACGCGGTAGTTTAGGTCAGTCGAGGCGTCGTAGGTGAATTGGGTGCTGGTGCCAGCGTAAAGTGTTTCACGAAATTTCCAGCTGTGGCTGGCGAGGAGATTAAGCCGGTTCTGAGAGGTGGAATTATTAGACTCTGAAAAGCGGTAGTTCCCCCTAAAGAGGAAGTCGCGGTGGTCAGACTTGTAGAGAGATTCGTAGCTTAAATTTAGGTTAATGGTGTTTGAGTTTCCTGAGCTGGAGCTCGCCGTGAGGCCAGCATTCCGGACCCATCCTTTTCGGGAGCCTTCAGTTTTAAGTGGTTTCTCTCGGAGAGTTTTACGTTCGTCAGCTCGGTCGACTTCTTCTTTTAAGAAACCGTTTAGCGAGTATGCGAGGCCTACGGTGAGAAGGGTGTCGGCTTGGTCACTGCCGAGGGCGGGCGCGAGGTCGATCCGGTGGGTGATGCGGGGCTGAATGTCCCAGCGGTTGTTAATGCGGAGGTCTAGGCCTGCTGAGAACTCGAAGATATAGGCGGAGGCGTCTTCTACCTTTGGGGTGAGAGAGGTGAACTGGCGGATGCGCGTGATATCATTCCAACGGTAGTCGAAGTGCTGCGCGATGCGGAAAGTGGCGAAGGAGTCACTCTCGTCATCTTTAGACTCGGAGGCGAACCCGAGACCGAGTTCGACGCTCAGGAGACTTTTCTCATCACGCCTGAAATAGTAACCGAGAACGGGGCCAAAGTCGACCCGGTAGTCGAGGAGCGAGGCCTCGTTGGTAAGGAGGTTCGCATTGAGACCGAGGTAGAATTTCTCGCTTATGAGATGATTGTAAGCGCCGAAGAGTCTGAACGAGTTGTTATTCGTCTCGCCAAAGTCTTCTGAGTAAAAGTAGTCTACCCCGAAGTAGCCATCTCTCTCGAGATCCCGATAACTTCCTAGGAAGCGGGCATGGAGGGCAAGTGTGTCACTATTCCCGCTACTGAGGCTCAGTCCAGCAGAGGAGCTGAACTCCCAAGCGTCTTCCTTTTTATCAGCAGTTTCCTGAGTGTCACCATGGGCAAAGCAGGCACAGAGGAGCGCGCTGAGCGGAATGAGGTGACGTGGTGAAAGAAAAGGCATTTGAAGGGCTGGGATGAGTTAAAGCTGATCTGGTCTGGTTCGTGGAGTTAATTTTTTTTCTCTTTTGAGAACTAGGAGATTTTGAGTGGGAGAGACTTAGGCTGTTTTTAAGATGTTTTTTCCAAAAATTGCCGCGAGGGTGGCCCGATTGAGGGTCGTAGGCTTGGAAGAGAGTTTTAAAGGGGAGTGGGGGGGCTTTCGTAGCTTTCTAATTTACGGGAAGAGCTAGGGGAATGTCTTCGACCGCTTGTGCTGAGGGGATATTCTCGGGGACAGGCTGAGTCCGTGCAGGTGAGATGGGACCATTTTTAATGTCAGGGAGGCGGTCTGCTCCTTTCATGATATCCACCCATATGGGGAGGGCGAGGGTGGCAGCCGATCCTCGCTTTAGAATAGTTTCTCCACGGTCCATGCCCACCCAGACGGCGCAAGTCATGCTAGAGGTGTAGCCGGCATACCAGGCATCAGTTGGGCCGTTAGTGGTGCCAGTTTTCCCAGCTGAGGGGACGCGGAAGCCATAGCTGGAGGTGACAGCCCGTGCGGTGCCTTTCTGATTCACGTCTTCTAGAAGCCGTGAGACTTCCCATGTAGGGGCGGAAGGCGTGGCTTGGTAGGCGATGGGGCCATTTTCCCAGAGGACTTTCCCACTGCGGTCCTTAATACGCTGAATATAATAAGGACGGTAGCGGGCACCTCCGTTTGGGAAGATGGTGTAGGCACTGGCTACGCTCTCAGGAGAGGCGCCCCACGAGCCGAGGTAGGATGAGGGGACCCGGGCGATTTTATCGGTGGGGAGTCCCGAGAGGCGGGCCACCTCGATGACGGAGTCCAGCCCTGCAACACTCGCGACTCGAATCGCGGAGGTGTTACGTGACTCGATGAGAGCTTGGCCGACTGGGATCTGTGGGTGGTACTTGCCGTCGGAGTTTTTAGGATTCCAGTTCGGGTCGTCTCCGGAGATTTCACCCGGTTCTAGGGGCAGGTCACTGACGTAGTCGTAGGGCTTGATGTCTTCTTCAAAGGCGGCGAGAAAGATGAAGGGTTTAAAAAGTGAGCCGATGGGGCGGCGTGATTGGAGGGCGCGGTTAAATTGTGATTCACTGGCATTACGCCCGCCGACGATGGCGAGGACGGCTCCGTTGCTGTTATCAATGACGACAGCGGCGCCTTGTAGATAGTTGGGATCTCCTTGGCCATTCCATTGGCTCCGTTTAGGGTGCTTGTAGCCAGGCCGGTTCTCGATTTGGGCGAGGCGTTTTTCTAGGGAGCGTTCTGCGATTTCTTGGATATTGGGGTCGAGGGTGGTCTCGATGATGAGCCCGCCGTCGCGCAGGTTTTCTTCCTCGAGGATACGATCAAGATCCCGGCGGATGGCATCGAGAGCGTAGCTGCCGGCGGGGACGCGACTACGCTGAGTGGAGAGCTTTAAGGGCTCTTTCTTAGCGAGGTCAGCTTCTTCTTGGGAGAGAGCGTTATTTTCAACCATCTTTTTAAAGACCCAGTCACGCTGGGTGACGGCTCGGTCGAAGTGACGGAAGGGTGAGAAGCGATTAGGAGCGCGGATGATGCCCACGAGGAGGGCAGACTGTGGCAGGGTGAGTTCGCTCGCGGGTTTATCAAAATAAGTACGAGCGGCGACCTCGACTCCCCGGATGGAGCCACCCCAGAAGATCCAGTTCATGTAGTGTTCTAGGATTTCATTTTTTTCAAAGATGGATTCGATCCGGACGGCGATGAAGGTCTCGAGAGCTTTCCGGTGAAGAGCCTGGAGTTTTGTCTCGCTTGGTTTTTTAAGAGAAAAGCTATTACGAGCGAGCTGCATGCTGATGGTTCCTCCTCCTTCAAATTTCCCTCTGGTGATGGCGCGGAAGATCACGCGGCCCATGGAGCGGAAGTCGACTGCTCCGTGGCTCCGGAAGCGCTTGTCCTCTTGAGCGATGAGGGCATCTATGAAGTGAGTGGGGATTTCATCATAGCTGATGATTTTACGGTTTTTTCCGTGGAGGTAGCCGATTTCTTGGCCAGTGGAATTCTTGAGGATATTGCCATCACGGTCTAAAATTTCAGTCCGAGCTGGGATGGTTTCGACTTCTCGGAGGTCGTAAGTGCTGGCGATGATGAAGTAGATGAGTGAAAGAGTGAGTCCGGCGAAAAGGCTGATTAAGCCTGCTGATATTCCCAGACGCATGGGCCATTTCAGGGAAGATGGAAATTTCCGAGTGAGAGTGCCTATGAGGTAGAAGGGGGAGAAGAAGAGGTGCCGAGCAGAGAAGCTGGCTTTGCTTTCTTTTTTCTTTGCCGACTTCCGAGCGGTTTTCTTTCTTGGAGTTTTCTTAGGGGGCATTTTGTTAGGAGGGATTTTAGGGACTAGGCAGCGGAGTCCAAGGTCTCATTTAAGGTGGAGTTCACAGGGCTTTAGAGGAGGTGGTTTTCCGTGGAAGGGTGAGGGTGCAGAGGGTGGCGCAGAGAATGCAGGCGCTGCTGACCCAGAGACAGGCCGCGAGGCCACCCCAGAGGTAGGTGAGACCTGAGAGGAGGGTGCCGGTGAGGCGCCCCCCAGCGTTAGCCATGTAGTAGAAGCCTACGTTCAGGGCGGCTTTATCAGCGTCAGAGTAGGCGAGAATAAGGTAGGAGTGTAGGGTGGAATTCACGGCGAAGACGAGGGCGAAGATGAGGAGGCCACCGAGGATGGTGGGAATGAGGTGGAAGTGGTGCTGGATGCAGAGGGCTAGGATGGTGCTGACGATGAGTAGGGCAATGCTCCAGCGGAGGGTGGACTGGGCGGAGTGTGTGATTTGTTCTTTTGGGGGGAGGAGTTTAGGAGTGATGGCTTGGATAATGCCGTAGCCAATGACCCAGGCGGCCATGAAGGCGCCGGTGCTGCTGTGGGTCCACTGAAAAACGGAGCTAAGGAAGACGGGCAGGCCGACGACGAACCAGACGTCACGGGAGGCGAAGAGGAAGAAGCGGGCGGCGGAGAGGGTGTTGATTTCTGGAGTTTTTGAGAAGAGTTCCCGAAATTTGGGTTTTTGCTTTGAGCGTCCGAGGTCGCCTTTTAGGGAGAGTTTAATGAGGAGTAGGGTGAGGCTGAGGGCGATGGCCATGGTGTAGAGGGCCCAGTGGAAGCCGATGGTGGCGAGGAGGAAGCCACCTAGGAAGAAGCCGATTCCTTTGAGGGCATTTTTAGAGCCGGTGAGGAGGGCGACCCATTTAAAGAGGAGGGGCTGGGTGGTTTTATGGTCCTTAGGAATGAGGACCCGAACGGCACTTTTGGAACTCATCTTGGTGAGGTCTTTTGCGATGCCTGAGAGGGCTTGCGTGCCCATGATGTAGGAGATGGTGAGGGTGAGATTCCAGTGGGGGTTTAGGAAGGAGAGGAGGATGAGGGAGAGGATTTGAAGGAAGAGGCCGGTGGTGAGGGTGATTTTTAGGCCTTTGGTGGAGGCGAGCCAGCCGCCGAGGAGGTTCGTGAGGATGCCGCAAAATTCGTAGAGTAGGAAGAGGAAGGCGAGCTGGATGGCGCTGAGTCCACGGTCATGGAAGTGGAGGAGGACGAGCATGCGTAGGGCTCCATCACTGAGGGTGAAGGCCCAGTAGGCGGTGGTGACGAGGGCATAGGCGCGGGTGGTCATGGGGACCGGAGGTGTGGTCTTAGGCGGGTGGTGATTTAGGGGTGTTTTCTAGGGAGGCTTTTACGAAGCCTGAGAAGATGGGGTGGGGGGAGTTAGGCTTAGATTTAAATTCGGGGTGGAATTGAGCAGCGATGAAGAAGGGGTGATCCGGGATTTCGATAATTTCTACGAGGCCTTCTTTCTTGGAGACGGAGGCGATGGTGAGGCCGGCATTTTCGAGCTGTTCACGGTAGTGGGGGTTAAATTCCCAGCGGTGGCGGTGACGCTCGTGGATGCTTTCTGTCTGGCCGTAGAGGTGGTATGATTTAGAGCCGGGGAGAAGGGTAGATTCACAGGAGCCGAGGCGCATGGAGGCTCCCATGTCGATGATGCCTTGTTGTTCTTCTTGCAGGCTGATGACGGGGTGTGGGGTGTTTTTTACGAACTCGGTGGAGTTGGCTTCTTTTATCCCGCAGACGTTTCGTGCGAATTCTATGGTGGCTATCTGCATGCCGAGGCAGATCCCAAAGTAGGGGATGTGATTTTCCCGGGCGTATTGTGCTGCGAGGATTTTCCCTTCGGTGCCACGTTCACCGAAGCCTCCTGGGACGAGGATGCCGCCAACTTTTCCGATGATTTTCTGGGCGCCGTGGGCTTCGATTTCTTCGGCATCAATTTTGATGATTTCGATGGCGGTGTCGTGTTCAGCTCCAGCGATGGTGAGGGATTCGTAGACGGATTTATAGGCGTCGTTTAGTTCGATGTATTTTCCGACGACGGCGATGGTGGTTTTTTGACTCGGGTGGATGAGGCGGTGGACGAAGTGTTCCCAGCGTGAGAGGTCTGGGGTGTCACTCTGGAGCTGGAGGACGTCTGAGACGAGGCGGTCTATTTTGTCTTTACGAAGGTCTAGCGGGCATTCGTAGATGGTGTTCTTTACGTCACGGAAGGCGACGACGTTTTCTTTAGAGACGTTACAGAACATGGCGATTTTACGCCGGTTGTCGTCGTCAAGATCGTGCTCGGTGCGGCAGATGATGATGTCTGGCTGGATGCCGATTTCGCGGAGTTTGGCGACGGATTGTTGGGTAGGTTTCGTCTTGATTTCGCCAGCGGCGCGGACCATGGGGAGGAGGGTGACGTGGATGAAGCAGACGTTTTGTTTACCGACATCAAGGGTGAATTGGCGGAGGGCCTCGAGGAAGAGGTGGCCCTCGATATCACCTACGGTGCCACCGATTTCAGTGATGATGACGTCGGCCTCGGGGTTGCTCTCGGTGGCGAGTTGGAGGCGGGCTTTAATTTCGTCAGTGACGTGGGGAATAAATTGGACGGTTGCGCCGAGGTACTTGCCAGCGCGCTCATTCTGGATGACGGACTCGAAGACTTGTCCAGAGCTGAGGGAGTTGACTTGGGAGAATTTTCCGTGGGTGAAGCGCTCGTAGTGGCCAAGGTCTAGGTCAGTCTCAGCGCCATCGTCTAGGACGTAGACTTCGCCATGTTGATAGGGGGACATGGTGCCGGGGTCGACATTGAGGTAGGGGTCGAATTTTTGGATTTGGACCTTGAGTCCACGGTGTTCAAGAAGGGTGCCAATGGAGGCGGCGGCGAGGCCTTTCCCAAGTGAGGAGACGACTCCTCCGGTGACGAAGATGTATTTCATGACTGTGCGGCGAGGAGAGATTCTATCAGTGGAATTTGGTCTGGAGAGTCGAGGCCGATGGCTTCGTGATGGGTGAGGTGGACGCGGATGGTGGCGCCGTCTTCTAGGGCGCGGAGTTGTTCTAGCCCTTCAGTTTTTTCAAGGGGTGAGGGTGGGAGGGAGATGAAGTGTTTTAGGAAGTCAACACGGTAGCCGTAGATGCCGAGGTGGCGGTAGGTGGGGATGTGGTCTGTGCTGCGAGGGAAGGGGATGGGGGAGCGGGAGAAGTAGAGGGCGTTTTGGTGGCGGTTCAGGGTGAGTTTTACGATGTTGGGGTCGGCGATGAGGGTGGGGTCGTCCAGAGGGCTTGCGGCGGTGATCATGGGGAGGCTGTGGTCTTTCCGGAGAGTGAGGGCGAGGGAGTCAACAAGTGTGGGGTCAAGGAGAGGTTCATCCCCTTGGATGTTGATGATGTGCGTGGCACTGTCGCATTTTCTAGCGGCTTCGGCGATGCGGTCGGTGCCAGTGGGGTGGTGACTCTGGGTGGTGACGAAGGGGGCGCCGATGTGGGTGCAGAGGGTGCTGATACGCTCGTCATCAGTCGCGATGATGAGTTCATCGAGCTCTTGGCAGAGGGAAGCCCGCTCGAAGACGTGCTGGAGGAGGGGCTTTCCGAGGAGTGGGTGGAGGGGTTTTCCGGGGAAGCGGGTAGAGGCCCAGCG
>CALFVL010000059.1 GCA_937928425.1 uncultured Verrucomicrobiales bacterium | reverse complement strand
CAAGGATTCTTCCACACAAATTTTAGACTTTCCGCCAGAGGAGATTTCCTCGCCCTCACTCGGCCAGACGAGTCTATCACCTCCAGCTTCGCAGCAGATGGGAGTGACTTCCCCGCTCAGCGGGAAGACATCTCCTACGGCCTAAGTCCTAGTAGTAACGCACCGGTCTTTTTTCCCTCGCCTACTCCGGGCCAAGCGAACAGCACCCCCAGCACCATCTTCGCAGCCGCTCCGAACTTTAGCGTAGATCACGGTGTTTACACCTCTCCCTTCACCGTCGCGATCACCTCCAGCACTCCTAACTCCACCATCTACGTCACCACAGACAGTGAACCGCCAGTAAATGCTGACGGCACCCCCACTCCCAGCGCCAGTGTTTACACCGGCCCGATCACGATCAGCACCACTACGGTCCTCAGAGCTGACACGACCGCCCCGAGCAGCAGCTCCTCCTCCATCACAACTCGGAGCTACATTTTCCCCAACTCAGTCGCCAGCCAGCAAAGACCCACTAACTACCCTCTCTCTTGGGGGGCTGAGCCAAATGCCGACTATGAGATCGACCCTGATATCTCTCAATCCACCATCTATGCCGCCCGTTTTCGCCAAGGCCTTAGAGAGCTTCCCACCATCTCAGTCTCTGGAAGACTCGCCGACATCTTCGGCCCAAATGGCATCTACTCACGCACGACCACTCGTGGACTAGAAGTGCCCGTTTCCGCAGAATACTTCGAGCCTACAAATATCGACGGCGTCAATAATAATGAAGGCTTCCAACTCGACTGTGGCTTTCGCATCCAAGGCGGTGGCTCACGCCAGCCAGATCGGGCCATTAAGCACTCCCTAAGCCTACGCTTCCGAGCAGCCCTCGGTCCAGGCCGGCTCGACTTTCCCATCTTCGAAGATATTTCTGACGGTAGGGCAGAAGAATCATTTAACAGCCTTCAACTCCGTTCCATTTTCCAAAATTCATGGATTCACAATAGCTTCAGCCAGCGTCAGCGTGCCACCTACATTCAGGACCAATGGATGCGTGACTCCTTCATCGCTATGGGCAACACGGATGGAGGCTTTGGAAAATTTGTCAATGTCTACATCAATGGTCTTTTCTGGGGAGTCTATAACCTGCACGAACGTCTAGATAATGACCACTACGCTGACTACCATGGCTTCGACTCAGATGAAATCACCGGCTTTAGCCCCAGAGACCGAAACGGACCTCCGGGAGTCGAAGTCGAGGCTCTCAGAAACACCATCGTCACCGGCACTTGGGAAGAAATCACAGAGGCTCTCGAAATTGACCAATACATCGACTTCGTGATCGCTCAACAATTCGGTGATAATGACGACCTCCGCCCCAACAGTAACATCCGCCTCGCTGGCGGTGGAAGTGCCAATGCGATCTGGAGATTCTACCTTTGGGACGTCGAACTCACCCTCGAAAACGAGGCCGACACCGAACTTAGGTTTACCGACGACGGACTCGACTTTCTCAGCTCTCTGGAAAGATTTCCCGAGTTTCGTCGCCGATTTGCAGACCGAGCCTACTTACACCTCTTCAACAACGGCGCCCTGACTAATCTCAACAACCGTAATCGCTTCCTCCGCTACGTGAACATTCTGGATGTCGCCATCGTCGGAGAATCTGCGCGCTGGGGAGATGATCGCACTAGCACCCCTCTTAACCGTGATCAAAACTGGCAAACGGCAGTCTTTGGTACCCAAACTGTCACACCCACTAGAGGAGTCCTCGGAGGCTTCTTCCCCACCACTGGGATTAACCGAACAGACCGGATTATCACAGCTTGGCAAGCACGCGCATGGGATAACACCCCAAACGAAACTTGGCTTCCCGCGCACAACCCACCCGGATTCTCCCTTGCTGAAGGAAGTTTGATCACCGCAGGCAACCAACTCTTCCTGACTGGCACCGCTGGCACCACACTCTTTACGCTTGATGGCTCAGACCCTGCAGACGGGGCAGGCATCGTCTATAATGGTGGCCCTATTCCCCTCAGTCAGAGTGGCACCGTTAGAGTCCGCTCGCTCGTGAACTCACAGTTCTCCGTCCTCACCGAAGGTTCCTTCATCGTAGAGCAAGCAGCGAGCTCTTCAAATCTCGTCATCTCTGAGATCCACTACAATCCGCAAGGATTATCAAATGACACCGCCTTCATCGAACTCCAAAACACCTCAGGCGCCCCCATTAACCTCCTCGGAAGCACCTTCACTGATGGTATCGAATTCACCTTCACCACCCCCCTCACCCTTGCTCCTGGTGCTTACCTCGTCCTTGCAGAAGATAGCGCCGCCTTCACCGCTCGCTATGGTTTCACCCCAGCAGGAGCTTACACCGGAGGCCTTAGCCGCAGTGGCGAGCGAGTCGCCATCAACACCTCCTCAGGCCAGCTTATTGATGAAGTCACCTATGATGATTCCCTTCCTTGGTCCCCTCGTGCAGATGGGCAGGGCAGCTCCCTAGAGTTCACCGGACTTCCTATCTTCCAACCTAGCAGCACTCTAGAAGGTACCCCAGGTGGCCCCCCTACCACCACTCCAAGCATTGTGATCAATGAAGTCCTCAGCCACAGCGAGGCCCCGCTTGTAGACATGATTGAACTTCATAACACTGGCAGCAGCACCGTGGATCTCTCCGGCTGGTTCCTGAGTGATAATCCGGACCGCCCCCAGCAGTTCAGAATTCCAAATGGTACCACAATCGGACCCGGAGCATTCCTTGTCTTCGACGAAAGCGACTTCAACTCCCCCCAGACTAACGCCATCACAAATTACTCTGGATCCCCAGCCACCATTCCCACTACCGTGACAGTCTCCGGCTCTCTTCCTCCAAACGGAAGTTTCCTAAGCATCTCAGGTTACAACGGAATCGGAGAATATAACGGAACTCATCAAATTACCGTCACCGGCCCTAATACTTTCACCATTCCCGTCCCTTTCTTGGATAACTCATCCACTTCTGGGACTTGGACCCCAGGTGCACCCTTCGGTCTCAGTGCTAGCTCAGGGGAAACTCTCGTTCTCACCACCGCAAACGCTCAGCAGTTCTCTGACAGTGTAAGCTTCGGTGGAGCCTTAAGTGGCGAATCCTTCGCCCGCTATCCTAACGTTCAGCCTGGCCTTCTCGTCCCGGCCTCCCAACGCACCTTTGGCGCGGCTAACTTGGCGACACCCGCAGTCACACGAGTCCGCATCACTGAGATCTTCCCCTCCACTGACGGAATGTTCATTGAAATCCATAACACCACAGACAGTGTTCAGTCACTCGAAGGATGGACCATTCGTGGAAATGCCGACTTTAACTTCGCCCCCGGAGACAGTCTTGCTCCGGGTGAAACCGCCCTCGTTGCCGCGAACCCGAGTGCAGTCCTAAACGTCCCCGCAGGCACCCAAGTCTTCGGCCCCTGGGAAAGCGGTGACACCCTCCTCGGGCCTAATGGCGGAGTCGTCCGCCTCCGCAGACCTGATGAATCATCTCCCCCTCAAGGAGACCCACCGGCCTTCACCCAAGTCCTCGAAGACGAAGTCGTCTTCCTTACCAATAGTCCATGGCCCACCTCTGGTCCCTCGATCGAGCGAGACTTTCCGAATGCTCCCGGGAGTTCACCTGATTCATGGTCTGCCGGCACCATCACCCCTGGAAGCGTGAACTTCACCACCTCAACCTTCGCAGACTTCGTTGCCGCGAATGGCCTCAGTGGACTCAGCTCTGCTGACCCAGATGGTGATGGCATCCCCGACCTCGGTGAATTTGCTCTGGGGCTCGATCCCAACCAGACAGACCTCTCACCCTTTGGCCAAATCATACCTGGAATGGCTCCTACATTTACCGTAAATCCCCTCGCAACCGGTGTCACAGTCACTCTGGAAGCGTCCGAGGATCTTCT
>CALFVL010000058.1 GCA_937928425.1 uncultured Verrucomicrobiales bacterium | reverse complement strand
GGGTGCGAGTCTTGTTGTGACTGCACCATCAAGTGGTGGCTCCCAAGGTATCGTAACGACTGAATTCGGCACCGATTTCGATGCAGACGGTAATCTTATTCGAACTTCAGAATACACATACACATTTGGAGGAACTTCAGCCTCGGCGCCTCTTGTTTCAGGCGTGACAGCTTTGATGCTCGAAGCAAATCCAAATCTCAATTGGCGGGATGTCCAAGACGTCCTCATGAGAAGCGCGGTGATGGTCGACCCTAACGATGGCGACTGGATCACGAATGCGGCAGGTTTAAACTTTAACCACAAGTATGGAGCTGGCTTGGTTGATGCCACTGCGGCGGTTCAACTTGCGCTACCCACAAGCGGCAGAGCAGCCCTTGGGACGGCCACGAACCGAGCGCGTCTTAGGGTGTTTTCTGGGAATCCTAGTGATGCTCCTAATGATAGCGGGGTCGTTCCTGATAATGATGGTAGCTCCTTGCTAGTGACTTATGACATGTCTGTAGATAACAATGGAGCCCCTCAGGATAATTTAAGAGTTGAGCACGTGGAGCTAAGGGCCCGGGTCATCACTGAAAGTCGAACTGATCTCGAGATCGTTCTCATTTCACCGAGTGGGACTCAAAGCGTGCTCCAAACCGTTGACGAAGATAACGAAGAAGAGAGTATTACGAACTGGACCTTCATGACTGTGCGTAACTGGGGAGAAGGTTCTGCTGGAACATGGACCATTCGCGTTACTGATCGGATTACTGGCAATCCAGCAATCCTCCAGAATGCAACCCTCACCATTCATGGAGCTGTGGATGCAAGTGCTCCAGTGTCCCAAGCTCCCGTCTTAACAAGTGCGACATCAGTCACCGTTAACCAAGCCGAAGAATTCAATTATATCATCGAAAGCCAAGGAGCAACAAGTGTCTCAGTGGGGGATCTTCCACAAGGGGCATTCTTCGATCCCGCGACTAACACCATCTCAGGAAGCGTTGCAGAGGCTGGACTTTTCAACATTCCAATCGCTCTAACCGATGCGCTTAATGTAACAGGAACCTTCGATCTCAGGTTAGTAGTCCGTCCGACTGCGGTGGCCCTTGGAGATGCCGTGGGTTTAAATGGAATCCCAGCGGTCTTTGAAGGCGATGCGCCTTGGGACTTCGAGTTCACGCAGACCAATAGTAACGGCCCGGGAGAGGATGAGACTGCCGCTAGTAGTGCTGTTGGTCTCGAGGATGGCCAGTCTTCGAGCTTTGGATTTGATAATCTTGGAAGTGGAGTCCTCATGTTCGATTGGAGGACATCATCTGAAGCTGGTGCTGATCGTCTTTGGTTCAATCGGGGAGGGGAAGTTCCTCAAGTTTGGGATGCCTTTATTGATGGCTCGAGAGAGTGGACTACCAGTGCCGTGATTTTACCAGAGTCCTCTAACAACGTGCGCTGGATTTACGCCAAAGATGCTAGTTTCTTCCCAACTGCCGCAGGAGAAGATCGTGGCCTCGTTGATAATGTCGAGCTTATCGAGATGGATCGATTCCTCCAAGTTCTGCTAGATGCAGGTCCGATCACAGGTTTTGATCCCGAATTTGATGGGAGGACAATCTTCTATCCTAAAACTGCGATAGGAGCTAGTCCTGCTCCTGGAGGTACTGAGCCAGTCGCCCTTGCATCTCCTGGGATTGGTAATGGGCAGGCCGTCTCGATCGCAGGTTGGGTGGAAGGCCCCGGAACCTTTAATGCCACAGCCATCGTATACGCTCACGAGTCGGATTCATTAGAGGTTCTCATTGATGGAGTCGTTATGGAGGAAGTTGTCGGGAACATTGTGACAGGCACAGAGTTTAATATGAGAACCATCGAGAAGACGATTTCAGAGGGACGTCATAGGGTCGAACTGAGATTCAGAAAGGACTTCTCAGTTGATGCCTTCGGAGTTGTAAATGGGGCTCCGTTTGAAGGGGTAATTTTAGACAATATCTCTTACGTTGCTGACGGTAGCTTTGCCGCTTTCCTTGCTGCTATTGGCACGGTTGGTGATGATGGTGATGGGCATTCCTTGTTCGAGGAGTACGCCTTCGGTGGAGATCCTAACCTTGCGGATACTCCGAGATACCTGCCCGCATTTGTAACGGGAGCCGATGGTCAGGAATACTTAGAGTATGGCTTCGATACCTCTCTCTCGAATTTAGATTACACAGCTCAGCAGTCGTCGAACTTGGTGGACTGGGTCGATGTGGATACCGCGACTCTCGACCGGTCTGAAGGTGATGTAGAGGTATTCCGCGTTCCAGTGAGTGGAGTTGATGGGAGTCCTCGTCTTTACTTCCGAGTAAGCGCGGAAGAGCGATAAGTCGTTTTTCCTTGAGAACTCTAGATCTTGGCTTGCCAAGAGCACATCTTTTAGAGACTTCAAAGGGGCGGGGATTATTCCCGCCCCTTTTTCAGTATGTCTAATTCGCAGTACAGTAAAATTGGTCCCTTGGTGGACTCGCTCCCCTCAGGGGCTGGTTTGGTCGGGCTGGACTTGGAGGCTGATAGTCTCTATCGACATTCTGAACGTATTTGCCTTATTCAGGTGTGTTACGGAGAGGAAGTCGCGTTACTTGACCCTTTAGCTGATGAGCCGGTCGATCGATTGGTCGAATGGTTATCGACTGCTGAAATTTGGATGCATGGTGCAGACTACGATATGTCGCTGATGCTGCGTGAGTGGAAAATGGTGCCGCCAGTCCTTTTTGATACTCAGATTGCTGCTCAGTTACTGGGGCATGAACGCTTTGGATATGCTAGCTTGGTGGAGCAGTATTTTGACGTCGAGTTATCTAAAAGTTCTCAGAAGGCGGACTGGGGCCAGCGTCCACTGAGTTCGACGATGCTTGAGTATGCCCGTAATGATGTGCGTTACCTTCTACCTCTCGCTAAGGAAGTCGCAAAAAGGCTCAAAGAGCTGGGGCGCTATGAATGGTTTTTGGAGTCGTGTAAAGCAGCTCAAAATCGAGTCTTAGCACGTGAGGCTGAGGTGAAAGAGGCTTGGCGGATCAATGGTTCCGGGAAGTTAAAACCGACAGGTCTTAGATTTTTAAAAGCGCTCTGGGAGTGGAGAGATGGAGAAGCTGCTGCTTGGAATCGTCCAAGTTTCATGGTCGCTACGAATCGAGTGTTAATTTCATGGGCGGTAGATTTAGGGGAAGGGCGTAAAATAGAGTTTCCGCAGAAACTACGGAGAGATCGACGTCAGCGCCTCGATCTAGCTCTAGATCTGGCACGGGCGATCCCTGAGCAAGACTGGCCTAAGCGACCAAAGCGTGAACGCTCACGTCATGACGAGACATTTGAGGTGAGGCTAAAAGTTGAGTTGGAAAAGCGGAATCGAGTCGCAGAAGATCTTGGTCTAGACCCATCGGTCATTGCTTCTCGTGGAGTTTTAGAGCGGGTTGTTGGGGGGAAGGATGATCCGAAGACCTTGCTTCTCAATTGGCAACGAGCACTCTTAGATTTTTAAAAAATCGAGAGTTGGACTCTAGCTTGATTCGGTTAAAAACCCTTCCCTGATGGTCGAGCAAGAAGCAGAAGAAGAAAAGGTTATTCATTTCTCGTGTACTCAGTGTCAGATCTCGTTGACGGTTGATGAATCATTGGCGGGGGTGAGTGGACCTTGTCCATCTTGTGGGTATAAGATTACCGCCCCTAGTCCTCGAGCTCCTCAGAAAGTAGTGGTTCGGCCACGGGAGATGAAAGCTAAAGGACAAAATGAACTCCCAGCCACTGCTCAGACGAATGATGTCCAAATCACATCGCGAGCGCAGTCTTCAGGGCGTGGGAGAGCGAAGCATCAACGCCGCTCGGTGAGTCCAGAAACTGGGGTTTCGGAAGCTCATCGAGAAAGGGCAGAAGTGGCTGCTGTTGCTAAAATGTTAGTCGCTGGCTTGGTCGTTCTAGCGATTGTTCTGGCTGTTGCTTTCTGGCTGAACCATCGCTTTAACGCCTAGCGCTCTAAGGTCTGTTGGGGCGTTTAAAAAAAGCTCTAAATTCGAGGAAACAACCTTGCCGAAATCCTCGTAATTTCGGACAATTTGGGCCTGATGGCAGATGAAAAAGCGGATGAGGAAGTTGATGATATTGGAGTATCAGGCGAGCAGGAATATGGGGCAGGCCAGATCGATAAGTTAGAGGGCCTCGACGCAGTCCGGAAGCGTCCTGGGATGTATATCGGAGACCCTGACGAGCGGGGTCTTCACCACTGTGTTTTTGAAGTTCTGGATAACTCCATCGATGAGCATCTGGCAGGTTATTGTAAAGCGATTGATATCTCTATTAATGAGGATGGTTCGTGCAGTGTTACGGATGATGGGCGAGGAATTCCGGTAGACATGCACCCGAAGTTCGGGATTCCTGCGATTGAGCTCGTTTTGACGAGTTTACATGCTGGAGGTAAATTTGGGCAGGGGGCTTATAAGTATTCTGGGGGCCTTCACGGGGTGGGCGCGAAATGTGTGAACGCTTTATCTGATTGGTTTGTCGCTCAAGTCTCTCGCGAGGGAAAACTACACGAAATCACCTTCGAGCGAGGGAAAACTGTGAAAGAGTTATCGGTAGTTGATGATGTTCCGGCTGGAGTGACAGGAACTAAAATCACTTTCTTCCCTGACGCTACCATTTTTACGGATACCATCGAATTTAAATTCGACCGCTTGTCTAAGCGCTTGCGTGAACTTGCGTTCTTAAATCCGGGCCTTACGATTCATCTAGAAGATCTCCGTGCCGAGACTGCCGAGAAGGAAACGTTTTTTTATGCACGAGGGATTGAGGAGTTTGTCGAGCAGCTAGGAACGAACAAGAACTTGGTCCATGCTGATCCAGTCAGCTTAAAGGGGAAACGTAAGGTCGAGATTGATTATGATGGCAAGGTCATGGAGGACGATGTTTTTGTAGATGTCGTTTTCCAATACAATGATTCTTATAACGATCAGATTCTTTGCTTTGCGAACTCGATTCCTAATGCCGATGGCGGGACTCATCTGACTGGTTTCCGTGGGTCACTCACTCGTTCGATTAACCAATACGCGAAGGTTAATAAGATTCTTAAAGACAAAGACCCTGCATTAAGTGGGGACGATGTGAGAGAGGGAATCGTGTGCGTGATTAGTGTCAAGATGCCGAGTCCGCGTTTCAGTTCACAGACGAAGGATAAGCTGGTGAATACCGAGATTGAGGGAGTGGTGGGCTCGGTTGTTTATGAAGGACTACAGACCTACTTCGAAGAAAACCCGAATCTCGCTAAGACGATTATCGATAAGGCTGTCAATGCTGCCCGCGCTCGTGAAGCGGCTCGGAAGGCTAGAGAGACCGTGCGCAAGTCGGTTCTCTCAGGTGGAGGACTTCCAGGGAAGCTCGCTGACTGTTCAGAGCGAGATCCGGCTAAGTCTGAGATCTTTATTGTGGAGGGCGATTCTGCTGGTGGCTCTGCGAAGTCTGGACGGGATCGGACTACGCAAGCGATTCTTCCACTACGAGGGAAAGTGATTAATGTTGAAAAAGCGCGCCTACATCGAGCTCTCCAGAATAAAGAAATTCAGGCGATGATTACTGCAATCGGGGCAGGAATTGGTGATGGAGAGCAAGAGGGAGCCTTTGACCTAGAGAAAGTTCGTTACCACAAGGTCATTATTATGACGGATGCTGATGTCGATGGTGCCCATATCCGCACCTTACTATTGACCTTTTTCTGCCGTCACATGCCTGAGATGGTGAAGGCTGGTTACCTCTACATTGCGCAGCCTCCACTCTATAAGATCACACGGAAGAAGCGGGAGGAGTACATCGCAGATGACCCTGCTATGAATAAGATCTTGATCGAACTAGGTTCAGATGATGTGAGTCTTCGGCAGCCAGGAAGTAAGAAAACTGTTGATTCTGATCTGCTGCAAAGTGTGCTTGCGACTCTTGCTAAGTTGCAGGGTTTTGTCCGGACCTTGGAGGGTCACGGTGGTAATTTTAAGAATCTCCTCGCAGCTCGTGATGGGAATACCTTACCGACGTTTATGATCCGCGTCCGCACTGGGAATGACGAGGAGGTGCTTTACTTTAAGAGTGAGTCGGAAGTGCGAAAGTTTGCGGAAGAGAATCGCGACCTTCGTCTCTTTGGTGAGGAGATTAGCGAAGAAGAGGATGCTACTTTTAAGGAGAAGTTTGAGGGGAAGATGCGTCGAGCAGTTCGGCGGGAGCTCGGCGAGGCAATCGGCATTTCAAAACTCCTCGAACGTCTAGGCGAGTTTGGGGTGAAGAGTGAGCCGTTCTTCTCAGACGATGAACCAATTTATGAACTGGTGGAAGGTGAGGGAGATGGGGAAGTCATCATTCCGGTGTTTAGCCTCTTTGAGATTTTAGGGCGAGTTCTTGAAATCGGTAAGAAGGGAATGCGGATCCAACGCTTTAAGGGACTTGGTGAGATGAATGCGAAGGAGCTTTATCAAACCACGATGGATAAGGAGACACGCCAGTTACTCCGAGTTCAGTTCGATGATGAAAACCGGCTCGAAGCAGAGACGATGTTTGATGTTCTAATGGGGGATGTGGTCGAGCCTCGTAAACGCTTCATCGAAGATAATGCCCTCAATGTTCAGAACCTCGACGTTTAATCGAACCTATTAATTTCACATGTCTGACGACAACATAGAACCTACTCCAGCACGCGATTTTGTAGAATCGATCAATGTTGCTGATGAAATGTCGAAGTCCTTTTTGGACTATTCGATGTCTGTCATTATTTCCCGTGCTTTGCCTGATGCTCGTGATGGCTTAAAGCCCTCTCAGCGTCGCCTTCTCTACGCGATGCATCATGATCTTTCTCTATCTGCCTCGAAGGCGCACTTAAAGTGTGCTCGTATCGTGGGAGAGACAATGGGTAAGTATCACCCACACGGTGATGGGGCGATTTATCCCACCTTGGTGAATATGGCTCAGCCTTGGACTATGCGAGAGACCTTGGTGAATGGGCAGGGAAACTTCGGTTCCGTGGAGGGTGATGCCCCCGCTGCGATGCGATATACGGAGGCCCGCCTGACTCACATGGGCTCTGCGATGCTGACTGATCTGGAGAAAGATACCGTAGATCACCAAACGACCTATGATGAAAACAGTACGGAGCCAGTCGTACTACCAGCATCTATTCCGAATCTCCTCGTTAATGGTGGGACCGGTATCGCGGTGGGTATGGCTACTAATATTCCCTCTCATAATTTAGGGGAGGTGATCGATGGTGTCTGTGCCCGGATTGATAATCCTTATATCACAATTGAGGAGATGAAGGAGCACATAAAGGGGCCTGACTTTGCCTCAGCATGTGAAATTCGCGGATATAAGGGAATTGATAATTATTTCCGGACGGGGCGTGGAAGCATTAAGATGCGCGGAGTCATGGAGGTGACTGAGAGTAAGACTGGTGCGTCTCAGATCATCATCCGCCAAGTGCCACACGGGGTAAATCGAGCGACTTTACAAATTCGGATTGCGGAGCTAGTCCGCGAGAAGGTCTTACTGGATATTTCCGGGATGCGTGATCTTTCTGCTGATGATACTTGCATCGAGATTACGCTGAAGCGGGACGCCCGTCCGCAGGTGGTGGTAAATCAATTGTTTAAGCTGACTGCGATGGAGACCTCCTTCGGGGTGAATATGCTCGCGATTCATGAGCGCCGCCCGAAGCAGCTAGGTCTTTTAGACGCTTTAGATGCCTTCATTGAGCATCGGCGTGAGGTGATCATCCGCCGGACCCGCTTCCTTTTAAAGAAGGCTGAAGAGCGGGCTGAGAACTTAGAAGCTTACTTGCTGGCGCTGGGTCACTTGGATGACTTTATTAAGATGATTCGCGATTCTAAGAATCGCGAGGAAGCACGCCAGAAATTAAAGGCATATCACTTTGATCTATCAGTTGCAGAGTCTCTGGGTGTGTTAATCCGGAGTCAGGCAAGCATCGTGGGAGATAAGTATGTCTTCACGGACCGCCAAGTGAACGCTATTTTGGAGCTTCGTCTGTATCAACTCACTGCGATGGAGCAGGATAAGATCAAGGCTGAATATGATGCGATCATCGCAGAGATAAAAGATCTCCTTGATATCTTAGCTCGGGAAGAACGAGTGCTGGCGATTATTAAGGAAGAGCTCCTAGAGATTAAGGAGAAGCATGCCACTCCGAGACGCTGCCCAATTTTACCTGATGAGGGGGAAATCGCGATCGAGGATCTCATTTCTAATGATGGAATGATCGTGACTTTAAGTAACCGCGGATATGTGAAGCGGACTGCGGCAAGTGAATATCGAGTTCAGGCCAGAGGAGGTAAGGGGGTCCGTGGTATGGAAACTCGAACTGCTGGGGATGACGAGGAGAATGACTTTGTCGAACATCTCTTTACGGCTCAGGCTCATGACTATCTCATGTTCTTTACCAATACGGGCCGCGTGTATGTAGAGCGGGTGTATGGCTTGCCAGAAGGATCACGATCTTCAAAGGGGCGCAGTATTAAAAATGTCTTAGACCTCCAAGCAGAAGAGAGCATAGCAGCTGTTTTGCGCTTAGAGTACAGCACTGATGAGGAAAGTGGAGAGGATGTCACCTTCCGTGAGGATGCGGGGAATGTCTTTTTCGCGACGCGCTCAGGTAAGGTGAAGAAGACGAGTCTATTTGACTTTAAAAATTACCGTAAAGCGGGAACGATCGCGATTAAGCTGGATGAGGGGAATGAACTGATTGGCGTGCGCCTGACCTCGGGTAAGGATGATGTGATGCTGGTGACCCACCGTGGGATGAGTTGTCGTTTTAACGAAGATCAAGCCCGGGCTATGGGCCGGAACTCGGCTGGTGTTCGTGGGATTAAACCTAGAGCAGGGGACTTTGTGGTAGGCCTCTCAGTGGTGACTGAGGAAGCCCGACTTCTGGTGGCTTCTGAAAATGGACTAGGTAAGAGGACGCCATTTGAAGATTACATGGCAAAGAACCGTGGTGGAATCGGGATGCTGACGATGAAATGCACGGAGAAGACAGGTCCAGTTATCGGGAGTTTGGCCGTGGAAGAGTCTGATGAATTGATGCTGATGACCGATGGTGGACAAAGTATCCGAATCCGTGTTTCTGATGTTCGAGAAACGGGTAGAAATGCTCAGGGTGTTAAATTGGTGACCCTGAATCAGGGAGAGAAACTTCAGGCGGTCGCTCGGGTGATGCCAGACGATGAGGTTGAAGAGGAGGGCTCCGGAGAGGACATCGCTGAGAAATAGAGCGCAGTCTCACGAGCCGAATTAAAGTAAGAGTGGAGGGGTGGAATCCCTCCACTTTTTTATGAAGGCTTAGTGGCCTAGGATGAGCCTGTGGTGGGAGGAGGAGAAACGTATTTGCATTTCTTCATGTGCGATGTAACCTAAGGTAGTGTCGGGAACTATGATAATGAGGGAGTTAGGAGGGGGAATCATGAAGGGGAATCGCAGAGGGTTTGCGCTTATTGCTACGCTCACTGTCCTGATTCTTCTCACTCTAGTAGCGATTGCCTTTTTATCGCTGGCCTCGGTTCAAGTCAGAACGGCTAGGGATGGTCAATATCAGGCTGAAGCTGAGGCAAATGCTCGTTTGGCTTTAATGATTGCCCTCGGGGAGCTGCAGCGGGAGTTAGGGCCAGATCAGCGAGTTTCTACGACTTCTAATTTTCTGGAGTCTGATGAAGATGATGAGAAGCACTGGACTGCTGTTTACCGGACGACTCAGCGGGATGGTCAGGCCTTTCTGAGGCGTAATGATCTAAACGGTGGCTTACGTGATATCCGGGCAGAGGAAGGAGGGTGGGATGAGCCACTCAATTATCTGGTGAGTGGGAATGAGGGGGGCATACGAGTGAGATCACAGATTTCGGTTAGACCAGATGCTTTAGAAGGAAGAGATAGCGTCCGTATGGTGGGGGAAGGATCTACCACAGGGGAGGCCGATCAGCTGGTGAAGGTGCCACGGGTGGGGGTTTTTAATGGGCAGGACCGGACGGGGAATTATGCCTACTGGGTGGGGGATCTGGGAGTGAAGGCTAATGTTGCTGTGGATGGCCATTCAGATGGCGATAGTGCCACGGGGGACTTGTATCCTCTTCTTGGAGGAGTTGGTCCGGAGGTCGCGGCGATTGATGATGAGGGGGAGCGGGCGAATTTGGAGGAATCTAGTAAAGGGAGACTGGTCTCAGATCAGACCTTAGACTTTATCCACCCGAGGGGAGCTGAGTGGCGTAGGAGTAATTTTCACCATGTGACGGTCCACTCGCAGGGGGTTTTAGCCAATGTGCGCGAGGGGGGATTACAGAAAAATTTAACGGCATTTTTAAATGGAAATTCAGATATCGAAGCTCTTCGTGCTGATGGGAAGGTTCTGATCTCAGGGCTCTCTGAAGATGATCATCTTGTGGGCCCTGCTAATGCGGAGGAGGCGGAGCGGGAAGGACTAGACTGGGAGGAGAATCGTCACGCTGAGTCTTCTCCGAAGTTTGGCGTCTTACGTGATTGGGCTCAGCTTGGGATGAGTGTGAGTCTTGCTGCAAATGAGGTGGAGGCCCGCCCTTCAGAAACTGATGAGGATTTCACCTTGCCGGAGGTGCTAGAGGGAAGTTCTCAGAATTTAAATCCGGTGCGCTTAGATGGGGTTGATCGGGCGAGCTTGGTGCCGGTCTTGGTGGAGGGTTCAGTGTTTAATACTTTTAGCGCACACTTTAATCCGCCAGGGAGCCGTTTCCGCTATAATATTCGCGCCCATAATTTCCCCCGAGTGGTGCTTTGGAATCCATATAGCGTTCCGCTGACCTTCCCCGCAAGTGTTGCGATGTTACAGGTGAATGGGCGGCGGGGATTCCGGACTGATGCGTGGCGAGAGGATTCGCGAGGGGTCGAGCGGTTTTTAGGATTTGCGAATTGGCTGAGTTTTGGTGGGCGGACTCGCCCTGATGGTCCGGTGATCGGGAGTTCTGCTTATGAGGATGCTTATACGGGGAGCCTTTATTTTCATTTAGAGGAGGTGACTTTCCAGCCTGGGGAATGTTTGGTGTTTTTACCTGATCGAGCGGCCGAGTATGATGGTGAGAATGTTTTAAATAATACGTTGTCTCCGACTGCGGAGTATGATTTCGCGAACAATTATTATCAATCATCGGCGGAATTTGATGAGGAGAATCCTGAGGAGCTTGGGGGGCTTAATTGGTTCCCTAAGAAATTTTGGTATACTCCCTCAGATGCTTTCTTTGGGGATGAGGGGCAGCTGACCCAGAGTGACGATAGCCAGATGATTTTAAAGACGGTGGGAACGCTTTCTACGGTGACTGCGGAGGACTTTGACCATCTTCCACAAGTGGCTGCGGTGTCTTGCTCATTACAGTTTGGAGCGGGGCGTGAACCGCCTGAAGCCTGGGTGCACGATGTGAGTGACCCTAATAGTGGGGTGGATATCGAGTTTCTAGAGCTCCGGGACCCAGTCGTCACGCTTCCTCCAGATCGGAGAACTAGACAGGGATACCGGATGCGCTGGCTCCGCGAACATAATTCGAATATCGAGGCTGGGGGAAGTGGGCTCGCTCAGTTCCCCGAGGTCTGGGAAGAGGCGTTTGTCGCCAATTGGAATCTCCGTGCTGCTTATGCCTCTCGCTCACCTTTTGAGAATTTGATCGGAAATCAAGGGGATGGTAAGGCGAGTGGCCCGTGGTTTTTCGGGATTTACACGAAGGATCTTTACGATGAGGAGGTGGGCTGGACTGAGCAGACTCCTGTAAAGGATGAGTCAAACCGTAATCTCGGTAATCCTTTTGGCCCTCCTAATGAGGGCGCGAGACGGACTGTTCTTTTTGATGTTCCTCGCGGTGAACTCGGGGTGCTCTCGCTCGCCCAGTTTCAGCATGCTAAAATTTCCGAGTATATTTGGCACCCATCCTACGCCATTGGTAATTCTCTCATCGATCCCCGCTTGGGGCTGGAGGGCAGGGGGTGGACTGCTCCTTTTTCAGAAGGAAGTGGTCAGGAGACGAATGGCTTTTCTGCGGAGGCGATAGGGTGGTCGGATAATGAGGAAAGAGGCGGGGAGCGCGATGCTTGGGCGAAGCACGGGCAGGCCTTTTTCCATGATCTTCCTGAAAGCTCGAATCTCGTTTACGATCTTTCTTTTGAGGTGAATCACGGGCTCTGGGATGAATACTTTTTAAGTTCTGGAAGTGTAAATCAGCTCGCGAGAGCGGCAGAAGCTGGCCTTAGTGCAGTTTTACCAAATCCTAGAATGCGGCCCATCTCTGGGGCGGACTTTGACCAAATCGGTGACTTCTATCGGACGGGGCTGTCTCTCATGAACGAGGGAGCATTTAATGTGAACTCGACAAGTGTGGAGGCTTGGAAAGCTGTCCTGTCTGCTAATCGGCGTGGTGATGGGAAGACGCCTTTTCCTAGGGTGATCGTAGGGGAGCGCGAGGAATGGTCTGGCGATGAGCAAGTGACGGCTCATTCGGCTTGGGACAGTGTGCGAGTTCTGGATGATGCTGAGATTGAGAGCTTGGCAATGGCGATCGTGGAAGAAGTGCGAGGGCGGGGGCCTTTTTTATCGCTCTCTGATTTTGTAAATCGGCGTCTCAGTTATGATGAATACGGAGAGAAAGGTGCTCTGGAGGCCGCGATCCAGAATTCTGGAGTAAATGCCTCACTTAGCCAGCAAGGAGATTACACACTGAATAATCAACGTTCACTAGCGGACTATGATCATCCAGATAACATTGAGGACTCTACTCAGATCGAGCAGACTCTAAAGCCTAAGAGTAAGGCGTGGGGAGCTCCGAGCTTTCTCACTCAGGCAGATTTACTTCAGGCGATCGGCTCAGGTTTATCGGCGAGGTCAGACACTTTCGTGATCCGTGCTTATGGCGAGGCCTTAGCGGGTGATCAGGTAAGAGCACGTGTATGGTGTGAAGCGGTGGTGCAGCGTCAACCAGAGCCGATCAGTCCGGATGCAAGTGGGATTAATCCGGAACGCGAGGGTGAATTCCCTAATTTTGGAAGACGTTTTAAGGTGAAGAGTTTCCGCTGGCTGAATGCCGATGAGGTGTAACGGATGGATATTCTTTCACCTTAAGGAAACCTTTCGCTGGATGGACCCTACTTTAATATGTTAATCCCTTTTTCATGCTGAAACGTTACTTTCTCATCGCGCTTGGCGCATCTTCTTTAGCCTTCGGTCAGGATAAAGTTCCGCCAAAGCACATCCGTTTCATTCCGCTCGGCGAACTTCCGACTTGGTCTGAGGATCTGATCGATGGGATTCGTCAACAGCGGAAATCCCCTCCAGGGTCAGTTCCTCCAAGTCTAGTTTCCTACACTGGTCGCGAGGGGGTAAAAAACCTCCGTCTTAATTTACGATCTTTTACAGGGATCGCGACTTTCCCCGGAGAATCAGATGGGATGATTTTAAAAGAGGGTAAGGAGCTAAGCGGTAACGATTTTTTGAAGTCTGGCTTGCCGGCCGCTCCGCTGAGTCTCGGCGTCATTTTTCGTGATCTGGAGACGATGTCTTGGGATGAGCCGAGGCTTCTCATGCTGGGAGATGACGCGAAGTCCTTTCCCGTGGGCCAGATGCGCTTTGTGAATGTCTCAGATTCTACGGTGGTTGTGCAACTGGATGGAGTGAAACCCTTCGGAATCGCGCCAGGTAAGGTGAGTATGAAACCGTTGAAAGTTGGCAGCTCTGCCATAAAAGTCGGATACGTCCCAGAAGGGGGAGGTTCAAAGGCCATTTGGCAAAACAATATCAAGTTACAGAGCGGACAACGCATGCAGTGCTTCTTCTACAAGGCCCAAGGCAAAAAGCCCCGTGATGCCGTGAAATTCCATTTTGCGTCTGAGTCGGTCCCTAGCTTACCTAAGAAGAGAGGCCGCTAGGAACTTGCTTTTCACGGATCACTCTTCTTGCTAGCCAGCTAGGAATGATGGTCCGTTTTATTTTATCGATTTCGATCTTCCCTCTAGTTGCCTTAGGTCAGGTAAAGAAGGATCTGAACCGCTACCTTAGGATTTTACCACTTGGGGGCATCTATAGTCCTGAGCAAAAATTAGAGAAGGGAATTATTCAACATCAGCCACCTAAGCCGGGGGAGTCTGCGCCGGCGATGGTGATCGTGAAAGATGAACTCCCTCAAGAACAGGTCACAGCTGAAGGGGTGCAGATCGCGGCAGGACGACTTTCTCGCTTCGCCATATTCGGGCCTAATGTGAAAGAGATCTGTCTCTCTGATCAAAAGTCACCCAGCGAGGTCTGGTGCAAATTCCCAGCTCCTGAGATGAGAAATTCTCTAGCCGTACTTTACTGTAATCACCAGAAGGACGATTGGCGTTTTATGGAGTCCCTTGTCTTAAATGAGGACGCCAGTTCTTTTCCCCTTGGGGCGGCTCGCTTTGTCAATGTGTCTGATCGCACCCTGAAGCTTCACTTCACCTATCGTAAGAATGGGGCAAGCGTAGAGACACAGCAGGGGAAGGTGAAACCAGGCCAAACTTATGTCCGAGCTCTTTCAGAAAGCGGAGAACGGGTTAAAATTACGGTTCTGAGCGAGAGCGAGGACCTTTTCTTACGTGAGCAAATGCTCAAGCCAGGCAAAGATGAGCGACGCCAATTCTTCTTTTATAAGAATAAGGTGAAACAGGCCTTAAGGCCTGTTCGAGTGGTGACTTTCCCCGAGAAAATACCAAAACCCCCAGCGCCACGAGCGCCTGTGAAAAGAGGGGAGTAAATGTCTCTGGGGGCCTTAGCTTGATTGCTCTCGTGTGAACCTTGACGGAGAGGGGCTTCCCTGCATAATGCCGCCGTTTTCCTGCCATCAAGGTCTGGAGAACAAACCAACCCTAATTTTACTAGGAAAGACCCATGGCAAATTATGCAATTAACGGATTCGGCCGTATCGGCCGGATGGTGCTTCGCTCCATGAGCGATGCGGAACTCAAAAAAGTCGTCGCGATCAACGATCTGACTGATAACAAGACCCTCGCTCATCTTCTCAAGTATGACTCCTCTCAGGGACAATATGCCCGTGAAGTGACCTACGATGATAAACACATCATCGTCGATGGACATAAGATTCACGCAACCGCTGAGCGCGACCCCGCTAATCTCCCTTGGGCTGAGTGGAATGCTGATGTCGTTCTAGAATCTACTGGGTTCTTCGCCAGCCGTGAGGGCTCCTCTAAGCACATTTCTGCGGGTGCTAAAAAAGTCCTCATTTCTGCTCCTGCGACTGATCCAGATCTTACCATGTGTCTTGGGATTAATGATAGCGAGTATGACGCAGCTTCACACCACATCGTATCGAACGCATCTTGCACCACCAACTGCCTGGCTCCGCTCGCTAAGGTTCTGAATGACAAGTGGGGCCTCAAGCGTGGCTTTATGTCCACCATTCACAGTTACACTGGTGACCAGCGTCTCCTAGACACTCCTCACGGTGATCTCCGCCGAGCACGTTCTGCTGCCGTGAACATCATTCCCTCCTCTACTGGTGCGGCCCGCGCGATCGGCCTGGTCATCCCAGAACTTAATGGTAAGTTAAATGGTGGAGCTTTCCGCGTGCCAACGCCCACCGGATCACTCACTGACCTCGTCGCCGAGCTTGGTGCTGAAGTGACAGCGGAGGAAGTGAATGCGGCGTTTAGAGAAGCCGCAGAAGGACCTCTTAAAGGAATTCTCAAGTATAGTGAAGATCCGCTAGTCCTCCAAGATGTGGTAGGTGATCCACACAGCTCGATTTATGATGCTGAGCTCACCACCGTAATTGAGGGGAATATGGTGAAAGTCTGCTCATGGTATGATAACGAGTGGGGTTATTCTAACCGTGCTGCTGACGCCATGAAGATGCTTGCTGATTCTCTCTAGAATTCACATCTAGCATCTCTTATTTTAAATAAACCTAGCTGAGAAATCAGCTGGGTTTTTTTTGTGGCCTAGCCAGGAGGCCATTGGAGAGCTCGTCCAGCGAGTAGATGAAGGTGAAGATGCGGGATGGCCTCACCCCCATGCTTCCCATTATTAATCACCACGCGGAAACCTTCTTCAGCGTAGCCTTCTTGGCGGGCGATCTCACCCACTTTGAGCAGAAGATGGCCAAGGAGAGCCTGATCTTGAGGCTCAGCCACTGCGATCCGTGTGATGGGTTTTTTAGGAATGAGAAGAAGGTGGACTGGAGCCTGTGGCGCGATGTCGCGGAAACATAGACATAATTCATCTTCAAAAACGATGTCGGCAGGAATCTCACGCTGGATGATTTTTTCAAAGAGGCTGGGTTCGTGGTTCATAGGTCTAGGATAAGAGTCAGTTTACCTTTAGCGCTGATGGCTTGCTTATGAAGGCGTTTTAAAAAGGCCTGAATTTCTGCGCGCAGCTGCTCTCCGTCTTGGCGCTTACGGCGACTTCGCTGACCACTGGTGAGGAGTTGTACGCATTCTTCTAAGTCGCGGAAATGGATGGCTTCTGCACCAGCTAGCTTCAGAGTATCAATTTCCTTACTTAGGAGTTTAAAAAATCCCAATTCATACCCGTTTCCTGCTTCCCGGGCGGCTCCTACAAGAGAGACCGTCACGGGTGGAGCTAGCGGAGTGAGATGATCTGCGATTGCATGACACCCGATTTTACGCAGCATGGAGCGCATCCGCTCGAAGAGATCCTCTAGGGCAAAGACCCGGAGAGGGCAGCGATTTTCTAAGTAGTGGATGATGCCATCACGGATCTCGTCGATAAAAGGAAAGTCCTGCCGGTTAGAAGCCACCGCTGCTCGGGCTAAGGCCTCATCGATCCAACTTGCGTCATAGCCCGCAACTTGTTGGTTGCCGACTTGAAGCGCAGGGAAATTACCAGCAAGGCAAATCATGGCATCTATTTAAAGAGTCTTCGCTGCATCGCGTCCTGCCGCGAGCGCTTTTCGAGGGATTGAATTTCACGGATAAATTGGCCCACATCATCAAACTGGCGATAAACTGAGACATAGCGCACGTAAGCCACTGGATCAATTGCATGTAAAGTGTCCATCACCTTTGCTCCGATACTCGCAGAAGGGACTTCATTATGATGGTCCTTATGCAGTTCACTCAGGATCTGATCCACTGCACGGCCTATCACATCCATCGAGACCTTGCGCTTCTCGCAGGCCTTCACTAAGCCTCGGAATAGTTTTTCACGATTGATTGCCTCGCGTGAGCCATCCCGCTTGATCACTCGTAACTCGGTCCTCTCCACTTGCTCGTAAGTCGTAAAGCGAGAGCCACAGTTCAGGCACTCTCTCCTCCGCCGGATCGAGGTGCCATCTTTAGCTGAACGAGAATCGACAACTTTATCTTGAAGGTGACCGCACTGAATACAACGCATAGGGAAAGGGGGAGGGATAAAGAATGAGTCTCTCTGCTGAGCGGCAAAAGAAAAAAGATGAACACTGGGGCTGATAAATTAGGGAAGAGGGAAGGGCTCTTTAGGAATGACGAGAAAGCTTAAAAAATTCCTCCCCCCACCGAAGAAAGACTTTAGGAATTAGGTAAATTTTTCAGATTCATCCACAGAGGGCTTCTTTATGAGGATCAAGAATACTTTTAAGATGATCAAAATAAGCTGTGAAAATTTTCCTTTGAAAAAAAAACTTGTCGCAAGTCTTTAGCAATGGCAATGATCCCTCCAGCAAGCGAGGCCCTTTTGGGATGAGCTATGCGGGTGTAGCTCAGTGGTAGAGCGCGACCTTGCCAAGGTCGATGTCGAGAGTTCGAATCTCTTCACCCGCTCCAATTTTCTTTAAAAGGCCCTCTATTAACTGAGGGCCTTTTTGGTTTTCAACTGAGAAGAGACTTAAACTTTAGGGTTGTGAGTAAATTTCAACTTGTCCTTTCTCGATTAAGAGGCACCCTTCTCCTTGGTTCATACATACACACCTACGGACCAAGCAGCCCCGCGAGGGGTAATTAAGGTCATCTCGGTGACCCAGTCAGGCTCAATAGGGTCTGACTAAATTTACACACCGTCCGTAAATACAATTTAAATTTAACGAACGGTGGAATCTCAGAAAAGAGAAGGCAGGATCAAGTGGTCCTGCCTCTTTTTATGAGAAATCAGTCGGTGAAGACCGTAAATGGTGAAATCCTAGACTTGTGTTGTGGTGAAGAAT
>CALFVL010000057.1 GCA_937928425.1 uncultured Verrucomicrobiales bacterium | reverse complement strand
GGGGTGGGGACGGGGGGCTTGGTAGTTTTTTCATCCTCTTGCTCCTCATCCTCAGTTTCTTCTACGATGACGGCCCGTGGGGGAACATCAGTCTTAGGTGGAGTGGGGAAGCTGTCCTCAGTTGGGAAAGGATCAGGCGATACCGGTGCCTGAGGAATAGGGACCACCTGCGCTGTCGAGATGGCTAGTGTGAGGGTGTAAATTAGGGGTTTCATTTACTCAGTTTTGGCAGCGTCTTCTTGGGCAGGATTTGCTTCAACGAGGCTTGTGAATTGCTCGATCCATTTAGGCGCTGATTTATGGGTGAGATTGGCTTTAAGGTGCTCTAGCATGCGGAGAGCTGCGGCGCGCTGGTCACCGGCGGTGAAGAGATCAACTTCCATCTGCCAAGTGAGGACTTTCCGACCTTCTGCGAGCCATTTTTCGAAAGCGGGTTTCCGGTCCTTATCTGCGCTTCCTTCATCTGTCCATTTCTCGAGGAGAAGTCCCTCGTGTTCAATACGCTTCAGCCATGCTTCGCGAAGCTGTGGGATCAGTTTAGGATCACGAAGAGGGGGGAGGACGATGCTGTCGTAGATGGCTTGGATGGCGAGGGGGGACTCCGGCCACGAGGTGATCTTGATGTTCTCGATGTCGTATGCCTTAGCGAAGACGCTATCTAGAACGGGGTTCTTGAGGAAGTCTTCTAGCCCTTTTAGTTCTTCAGCTTCTCGGAGAATCGCTTCTAGGACTGCGAGGCTCTGGGTGGACATCGCGCCAAGATCAGGGCTCTTTGCAGCTTCCAGACTTAGGACGAGCCAGTTCAGTTGGTGCCTGAGGGCGAGGCGGAAGCCGGGGGTGTCAGTCCGCTCTTTATGGCGGCTTTTCCATTCACGGAATTCGCTATTTTTTTTAACCTCTTCTTGGAAGCGGATTTTTTCGACGCAGTTCAGGTAGAGTTCATGTGCGGCAGCGGAACTTTCGCGGGCTTTTTTAAAGGCGGAGAGGGCGACTCCAAAGCGTCCATCAAGGGTGTTGTCAGAGTCTTCTTGGATGCTTTTGAGTTTTTCAAGAAGGAGCTGGCGGTCGACGTCAGTGAGAGGTTTCTCTTCTGCGAGCAGGGGGGTGAGGAGGATGAGTAAAAAAAGAGTGAGGTTTTTCATACCGGGAATTACAGGGTGAAGGTGCGTTTTTTGATGATGCTTTCCTGTTATTGCTAGAGGGTTTTACTGGTCTTGTCGAAGTTGTATTTTTTAGAGAGCGGGGACTTAGGCTGAGCGCCGATTCTAGAGCTGCTGCTGGGATGGCTCTGGGTCTTGTCAGACATGGACTTAGACAGAGTGTCCAGAGTGAGGCTGGGAAGGTATTAATTTTCCAGCTAGGAAATTTATTTTAGAGGGGTGTTGGGATCCCGCTACTCAAGTTGAGGGGGAGTGCTGAGTGCTCGGTGGGAGGCCCCTTAGATGGGTATTCTGCCTTAACCGCCTGTTTTAGGCCCACGAGGTTTTTTGGGCTTGGCCTGTTTCTGGCCGGGGCGTGTTCCGCGTTTTTGCTGAGCTTGGCGCTGTTTTTGGGCTTCTTCAGCACGGTCTGCCATTCTTTGCATCCAGCTTTTTTTGTCAGCGTTTTTGGCAGTTTTGAGCTCGGGCTCGGGCATTTTCTGCATGAGCCAAGTTTGCCCGATGGAGAAGATGTTCTGAACGGTCCAGTAAAGGGCGAGGGCGGAGGCGAAGTTATAGCAGAAGAAAAAGAAGATGAGCGGCATGAGCATGAAGATGCGCTGCTGCAATTTATCTCCCGTTTTAGGAGTGATCTGCATCTGGAGGAACATGGTGAGGGCCATGAGAATGGGGAGGATATTAATGGGGATACCGGCGAGGTGCCCGATGGTGTCTGGCTGGGAGAGGTCAGCGACCCAGCCAAGGAAGGGCTGATTCCGAAGTTCTACGGCATATTGGAGCATGTTGTAGAAGCCGAAGAAGACTGGGATCTGGAAGAGCATGGGGAGACATCCACCCATGGGATTCACGCCATACTGGCGGTAGAGCTTCATCATTTCCTGATTCATCTTATTCGGATTATCAGGGTATTTTTCTTTAAGCTCCTTGATCTTAGGCTGGAGCTTAGACATCCGCTTCATGGTGCGGGTGGATTTAGCATGCAGTGGCCACATGATGGTGCGGATGATGAGGGTGGTGACGACGATGGCCCAGCCCCATGCCCAGCCCTCACCGCCGAAGAGGCGGGCGAGGAAGTTAAGCAAGACGTTTAACCAGTGGCTGATGAGGCCGAACAAGCCGTAGTCCATGACTTCTTTTTTCTGACCGTCGAGGCTGCGAATGAGGGTGTTATTTTTAGGCCCCATGAAGATGTCGAAGGTGTAGCTGCGGGATTCTCCAGCGGGGAGTGCCTCATCACGGAGGGAGAGGTTCGTCTGGAAGGAGTTCCCTGTTTCATTACCGCGCTCACTGGGAAGTTCGACGGTTCTCTGGACAGCACGAAAGGTGGCGGGGTAGGCCTCGTGAGGACTGATGATGGTGGCGAAGAATTGATTCTCGACACCAATGAAGTTCGTGCTCCCGATTTTTTGGCGGAATTCGGTGGGGTCTGCTCCGAAAAAATTGCTGAAGTATCCGCTCGTTTCGGAATCAAATTCCCCATTTTCATTCCAGAAGAAGTTGAGGTAATTAGGGCGTTCATTGAGGTGAACAGGTGCGGCAGATCCGCTGAAGATGGCAAGGTCACTCAGGGAGATTTCCCCAGTGGTGGGGTTGCTGAGTTTTAAGGTGAAGGTGAGGCGGTGGTCTTTACCGGGCCCTTCGCTGACGCGGGTCCAAGTTTTGCGGACTTGGAGATTATTCTGAGTCTGCCCTTCGAAGCTTACGGAGTTTTCGTCACGGGAGGTGATTTGGTAATAGCCTTTTTCGAGGGAGTCGCCGGAGAGGCGAGTGAGGGCGCCGATCCGGTTACGCCCGAGGTCATTCATGGTGACGTTACTCCCACTTACGTGGACGGATTTTTCTTCTAAGAATTCGGTTTTGGTGATGCCGCCTTCAAGAGAGGAAAGGGTGAAGTTATTCGTAGGGGTGACGATTTGGTGGCTTTCCTCGCTGCCGATTTCCTCAGGGATGGCTTGTTTTTTTACGCTGAGAGTGGGGAGTGCTTCGCTAGGAGTGTTGGCAGCTTTTTCGGCGGCTTTTTGCTGTTCCTCGGCGAGGCGTTGTTCTCGCAGGAGTTGGGCGTTTTTGGAAGATTGGTGCATGCTGAGTGCTAGCAGCACTCCGCAGAGGGTGACGACGATCCAAGCTTTACGATCCATGATCAGTGTTTAGTGGGTGGAGGTGTTTTGAGATGAGGACTGAGTTCCCTTTAGTTCTGGGACGGGGTCATAACCGCTGCCCCCCCAAGGATGACAGCGTAAAATCCGGCGAATGCCGAGGTAACTGCCTTTTATTGAGCCGTGGGTGTCTACGGCATTTAAAAAGTAATGAGAGCAGCTGGGGCTGTAACGACAGCCGCTGTGTGGTCCTCCGAGGGCGTGGAGAATGGGACGGAGGAAAACTTGGTAGGTCCTAATGCCAAATCGAATGAGGATTTTCATGACAGATGAGGATTTTCGGGGTTCCAAATTTTCAGTTTTTTCGCGCAGCTGATCCAGTCTGCTTCAAGTTCTAGGAGGCTGGCTTGGGAGGCCCGCCAGCGGGCTATGGTGACGGTGAGCTGTGTTTCTGGCACTTGGTCGCCGTGTTTGCGGATGATTTCACGCAGGCGACGGCGTAAGAGATTACGAGTTACGGCCTTCCCCGTTTTTTTCGAGGTGATAAGGCCAAAGCGACTCTCACTGAGTGAGGGGTCATGAAGGGTTCCTAGGACTAGGTAGCGCCCCACACTCGAACGCCCTTTGCTACGGACGGCTTGAAACTCGCCCCATTGGCGCATTCGCCGTTGACGGGTGAGTTCCATGAACTGGGTTGGTGGTTTCAGGCCGAGGGGAAGGCGGCCTGAAAGGAATGCGACAATAGTTTACTTACTATTGTTTTGCACGGTATGGCGCTTGAAGTGGATTTCAGCTCCTTTCGGCAAGAGGCGCTTACGTCCTTTACGGCGACGGCTTTTGATGATGCCGCGGCCAGCTTTAGTGGCCATGCGAGCACGGAAACCGTGTTGCTTCTTGCGGGTGCGCTTGGAAGGCTGATAAGTCATTTTCATGGCCGTATAAAAAGAGGTAAAGTGTTTGAGAAAAGATGCGGCCCTAAGGCGCGGGGAGCGGAGACTAGCGGGAGGAGAGGACTTGTCAACCCATCGTGAGATTTTTTAGAGAACTTCTCCAGAACTTCTCTCTGAGGGTGGGGGAAAGATATGAGGAGAAAGATTTGCCTCGTGGTAGGGTGGGAGGGCATGCTGGGCGCATGAAAGTTTTAGAGCTGGTGGCTCCTTCACAATTTGTCGTTTCTCAGAAGATGAAGCCGGAGCCGAAGAAGGATGAGGTTTTAATCAAAGTGTCATGTTGTGGGATTTGCGGGAGTGATGTGCACGGAATGGATAATTCGAGTGGACGGCGTATCCCGCCGATGGTGATGGGACATGAGGCTAGTGGGGTGATCGAGCAACTTGGGGAGGAGGTGAGTGGCTGGGAAGTGGGTGCACGGGTATCCTTCGATTCGATGGTTTATTGCGGAGTGTGCCAGCACTGTGAGCGAGGTGAGACGAATTTGTGTGATGAGCGGCAGGTTATGGGGGTTTCTTGTGAAGAGTTCAAACGGGACGGTGCATTTGCGGAGTGGGTGGTGGTGCCAGCACGAATTTTAGAACAAGTGCCTGAGGGCTTAAGTTTCGAGGAAGCGGCTTTTACAGAGCCTCTTGCGGTGGCTCTGCATGCGGTCAATTTGGTGAAGGTGAAGCCGGGGGAGAGGGCTCTGGTGGTGGGGGCAGGTTTGATTGGTCTTTTGGTAGTGCAGGCGCTGAAGCGAGCTGGTGCAGGTGAGGTGGTGGCGGTGGATATGGACCCTAAGAGGCTGGATTTGGCTCGGGAACTCGGGGCAAGTGGAGCGTTTACTCCGGGAGAAGATTGTGGGGCTGACTTTGATGTGGCCATGGAGGTGGTGGGAGCCGCTCCGACCTTGGAGAAGGCGGTGAAGGCGGTGAGAAAGGGTGGGCGTGTGGGCTTGGTGGGAAATGTGGTGGCGGAGGTTCCTCTGGCATTACAGTGGGTGGTGACACGAGAGATTTCATTGATCGGCTCTTGTGCTGCAGCCGGAGAGTGTGCTGAGGCTTTAGAGGCGATTGCAGGTGGGGAAATTCAGGTGAAACCGCTGATCTCGGCGGTGGCTCCTCTGGAAGAAGGTGGCGATTATTTCAAAAGGTCACGCGAGGGGAAGGAAGGACTTTTGAAGGTCTTACTGAGGCCATAGGGTGGGGTCTCTGGGAGATTTATCCACGGATTCGTAGCTTTCTTATGTGTGCTCGTCTCTTCTAGGAGTTCACTTTGAGAAGCTGAGGTAGATCAGGAGGACGAGGATGGCGAGAATGAGGGAGGCCCATTTGGCACCTCTCCATGGGGTCATGTCAATGGTGGTCCGGGTGGGGGTGGTCCAGGGCTCAGAGCGGGGGGAGAGTTGCGCCATGATGAGGAGGTAGGTGACGAGAGCCGCGAAGGTGAGGCCGATGAAGTGGAATTTGTGCAGTGGCCCGATGTGGTCTTGCTCGACGAGGCCGAAGAGACCGATACAGAGGATGCCGACTCCGGTAATCATGGCGATGTTGGCGGCTTTTCCGGGGACTCTCCGATTCAGCATACCGATGAGGACTACGGAGAAGATGGGGATAGAGTAAATGGAGTTCATGTCCTGAAGGTAGGCGAAGATGGAGTCATTCGCGGCGAGGAAGGGAGCGCCGATCATGGCGGCTATGGCGATAAGGACGACGAAGCGTTTCGCGGCACGGACGCTTTCTTCCTCATTGCCATCAGGCTTGAGGTGTTTTTTGTAAAGGCCGATGCTGAAGAGGGCAGAGGTGGAGTTTAGGGCGGCATTAAATGAGCTAAGAATAGCTCCAACCATCACTGCAGAGAAGAGGCCAGTGAGTTGCTCTGGAAGGAGTCTGCGGACGAGAGTGCCGTAGGCCTGATCATTACTGATGCCTTCTCCTTGCTGGGCGTAGAGGTGGAAGGCGACGATGCCGGGTAGGACTAGGTAAAGTGGGCCTAGGAGTTTAAAGGCTCCGGTGAGGAGGACGCCTTTTTGTCCTTCGGCGAGGCTGCTGGCTCCGAAGGTGCGCTGGATGATCTGCTGGTTAGTGCACCAGTAGAAGAGGTGAAGGAGGGCGACGCCGGTGAAGAGGGTGCCGAAGGGGAGGCCGAATTCTCGACTGCCGGTGGAGTCGAGGTGCTGGGGGTGGTTTTCCTTGAGAGTTTGCCAGCCGATTGCGAGCCCTTGGTGATCGCCTGCAGCATCCAGAGCTAGCCAGGCGATGGTGAAGCCGCCTATAAGAAGGCCGATGCTGTTAATGGTATCTAGAACGGCGAGGGTGCGGAGCCCTCCGAAGCGGGAGTAAAGGAGCCCGGCGCTGCCGATCAGGATGGTGGTGAGATGGAGGAGGGTGCTATCACTGGAAATGCCGGTGAGGGTGGAGAGGTCCATCATGTCGATGAGTCCACGGGCTCCTGAGTAGAGGATGAGGGGGATGAGGATGAGGGCGTAAGCGAGGAGGAAGATGCTGTTGGCGATGTTTTGGGTGTTTTTGTCGTAGCGCAGTTCTAGGAATTGGGGGACGGTGGTGATCCCGGTACGCAAAAAACGGGGGAGGAAGTAAAGGGCCATGGCAATAAGAGCGATGACGGCGATAACTTCCCAAGCCATGACACTGAGACCATCTTTAAAGGCGGCCCCGTTTAGGCCGACCATTTGCTCAGTGGAGAGGTTGGTGAGGAGGAGTGAACCTGCGATGAGAGGGAAGGTGAGACTGCGCCCGCCGAGGAAAAAACCTGCGGCGCTATGGCGCTCGTCTTTACGGGTGATCCAGATGGTGAGGGTGGCGACGCAGGCTGTGAAGAGGAGAAAGGAGGTGAGGGCGAGCATGAGCCGGAGTGATGGTAGGTCTCCCCCTTTGGTGGGAGAAGGGGGAGTGTTCTGTCTTATTCTTCGCGGATGATGGCGACCCAGTCTTCTTGGTCAGGGCAGGTGATGGTGAGGCTGCTGAGGGGTTTTACTTTTTCAATGTGGCCATTACGCGGGTTGAACCACTGGATGGTTCTTTGACCTTCTTTGTCATCGGGAAGGGCGAGGGTGGCGGAGCCGCCGTCTGGGAAGGCGAGGAGGTGGATGTTTTCTCCAGCGAGGCAGTAGGTTTTATTCCCTCTTTTAGGGTTCCCTACGATTTCTGGCCGAGGGTGCATATTATGGAAGGGGATTTTCTGATCGCGGAAGAAGTCGAGGGCGATTTTAGCATAAGTCCATGATTGGTCACGAGAGCGCCAGTCCTCGCAGTTGAGGTCGTTTTGGGGGAGTTTGTAGCCGAAATAGTATTCTACCCCCCAGCCTCCGCCGAGGAGGTTTCCCCAGAGGACCCATTTACGGGTTTGGTGGATGGTGGGGCCAGTGTAGTTTTTTGGCATTCCGGGGTAGTCAGGATCAGGGGGCATGCCGTAGTCCGCGTCTCCGGGTTCATCAAAGGCGACGGCCCAGGGGTGCTTCGCTTTGGCCGAGGCACGACGCCATCTGACGGTTTGCCAGTGGACGTCTTGGAGTTTTGAGTTCTGGAGTGAGATGCCAGTGAAGGCTGGGACTCCGAGGAGGGGTTTGTAGACTTTATCTTGCTGATCAGGGTAGCTGTGGATGACGAGGTGATGTTGGTAGGGGTCGAGGGCGCGGAGGTAGGTGGCCATGTCGATTTGTTGTTTGGTGGTCTGGGTGTTTTCTTCGCCGATGTTCCAGTTTAGGGCGAGGTGGTGGCCGAAGCGGGCGATGATTTCGCGGCAGTAGAGTTTACGCTCAGGGCCGAGGTCACCGCCGTCTAGGGAGGTGGGGACGATGCCATTCTTAGGCTTGATGTGCCGGCGGTTATTGTCGTCGATTTCGGTTTCTTGGAGCTTAAAGTGAAGGAAGAGTCCTTTGGCCTGAGCGTGGTTAAAGATGATGTTCCATTGGTCTAGCTTAGAGCAGTCGTAGTTGAATTTTCGGTTTCGGGAGACGAAGGGCCAGACGTTATCTCCATCACCTCCGGCGTTATAGGGGAGGAAGGAGAAGGCGTTCATGCCTTTTGAAGAGAGGTAGTTTAGGGCGCCAATGAGGCCTTTGCCTTTGCCATTTTTCCAAGTGGGGTCACCTTTTTTCCAGTCTTTTAGGTGGGCTTTGTATTGCTTTAGGGGGAGGTTTTTCTTTCCGGCAATGGTGTCGTCAAAGTCGGCGTAGGCGAGGAGGGTTTCTGGGGCGTCTGCTCCTGCTTTGAGGAAGTAGCGTTGGGAGCCGGCGAATTGGAGGTAGGGCTTTCCGGTGTATTGGAGGCGGCCTTCAGCATAGAAGCCGGGGGCGTCTGTGGGGGTGGGGTGGACGGTGAATTTTCCGCTTTTGCGGTATTGCGGGAGGCTGACGACGGGGTGGTCAGGAAATTGACGAGTAGGGAGGAGGGCGATGTCTTTGCCAGTTAGGAAGGTGGTTTGGAAAGTCCACTCGCCTGCTTTATCTGGGGAGAAGTGGGCGCGCCATTTGTGGCCAGATTTAGCGGAGCTTTCTGCGGCGTTTCCATCTGCGGCGAAGTATCCGGGAATGTGATATTCCGGTGATCCTGAGCTGTGGGTGAAGGTGACTGAGAGGGCGTAATCTCGGAAGGGGTTTGGCTTTTGGTCCAGCTCGTAGGCGAAGGGTCCATCAAGGGTGAGGGTGACGGGCTGCCACTGAGTGGGGTTTCCGGTGATGGTGATACTGCCATCGCCGTGGTCTTTACGAGGGATCTGGAGATCAGGTAATGGGGGTGCTTTTTTGTGCGGGGTGGCTTTGGTTTTTGGCTTCTGGGGGATTTTAGCGATGAGTTCACGGGTGGCGTCATCGGCCGCTTTAAAGGTGAGTCCGGCGATGCGTGCGCGGGAGTATTCTTTACCATCGCTGGAGTCGATGTGGGATTTTATTCTGATGATGTCCCCAGTTTTTAAGCTGAGTTCTTGGGCGGTTTTGTGATACTTCTCTCCAGTCTCGAAGCTGTTCTGAGAGAGGGGAACTTTAAAGGCGAGGATGGCGTGTTTGTTGAGGGAGAGCTCGTGAAGAGCTTGACCATCATTCTCACCGACACTGCGGAGGGTGAGATGGTATTTTCCACTGGGATAGGGGAAGGCGAGGGTGGTATGAGCTTTTTGATTTTTGGCGGGGTCGATGGCGAGCCATTTGCCTTGATCTAGGTAGAAGCCTCCCTTGGTGGGGATTTCTGAGGCGGGGATTTTGAGAGAGCGCTGGGAGGGTGCGGGCTTTTTAGCGGGGGTGTTTTCAGCCCCTTTTTTTTGGGCGTCTTGATCGAGGTTTTTTTGGATCCAGTTACGGAGGGTGGAGGAACCATTGCCATAGTTATGGGGAAGGGGGACGATGTCGCGAGTTTGAATCTTAGGCGGTGCTCCCCAGTGGGCGGGGAAGCGAGGGGGGGTGGTTTTTTTCTTTGAGCTTTCCTTAAAAACTGGGGGAAGAGTTCCTTTTTTTAGGAGGCTTTTAGGGCCGCTTGCCTGTGGGGGGGATTTTTGGTCGGGCTTGGTGGTGGTGAGGATGAATTTGTCAAATTCGAAGCCGTCTTCGCGCATGGAGAAGTGGATGTGGTGGAGACCGGGGTTAGGGATGTCGATCCAGATCTTCCCGAAGACGCCAGTGTGGATTTTTTCGGTGCGTTGCTTGCTGTCCCATGCCCATTGATTTTTTTTAGTCCATTGCATGCGGGCACCAGATTCAGGCCAAGTGCCATTGAGCCCGAGGTGGATGCCATTATCTTCGGTATTGGTAGAGTAGGTGCGGACCCAGCAGTAGTAGCGCCCAGCGTTATTAAAGTGGATGGGGTAGGTGAGGATGGCCATTTGGCCGGGGGTGTTGGTGAAGTTTTCCTTCGGGATGAGCTTGTCACCGTGCGAACGGCGAGTGTCCGGGAGAATCTCGAGGTAGGCTCCGCCAGATGCATTGGCGGCGTGGGAGGGGTCGCCATCAGGCCGAATTTTTGGGCGATTTTGAGTAGTGGTGATGTGCCAAGCACGGATCTCTGATTTTTCTTGGGTGGTGAAGTGCTCGGCTTCGATGGCGACGAGCCCGTCTTTTTCCTCGAAGACGAGGCCCGAGGAGAGTGGTTTCGTGCTGGCAAGGCAGGAGTGCCCGAGCAGGAGAGCGCTTAGGAAGGTGGTGATCTTCTTCATAAAGAGGCGGACTTTATGATGAGGAAGATGAGCTGCCAAGGATGGAAAGCGTTTTTAGGGTGATGAGGAGAAGGGTGATGAGGAAATTTTAGGGCTGAGTGTGGTGGAGGGAATGATCCACGAGCTAGGGTCAATTTGCCAAGATTTCGTCTGGCATTTCTACGAGGATCCTATGGTAGGGGGAGAGTTCACTGAGCAGTTTACGCCAAAGAGTAAGATCGTGGGAGGTGGTGAGCAGGTCTGAGTGGGGAGTGACGATGGACCAAGCTTCTTGCTCGAGCTCGTCTTCGAGCTGGTTTTCTGACCATCCCGAGTAGCCTGCGAAGGCCTTAACTAGTGTGCCAGGCTGGGCGATGTAGGCTTTGGCCTCTTCTGCGGAGATTCGGGTGGCGAAGCGGAGGTTGGAGTCAGTCTCCCAGAATGCGGCGAAGGTGAGTTGATCACGGGCGACAGGGCCACCGAGGTGAACTGGAAGATCAGCCAGTTCTAGAAATGCCGAGTCTGAGATGAGGTCACCCACTTTTTGCCCAGAGGGGTGATTAAGAATAAGCCCGAAGGCTCCTTCTTCAGGGCTATGCTCAGCAAGGAGGACCACGGATTTATTAAAGTTCCCATCGCGCAGTGAAGGGTGAGCAAGGAGGATTTTTTGTTCCAGTGGAGGATGACTGGGCTGGGTATTCATGAGGGAATTTATGAGTGGTAAAGTGGCAGTGGTGAAGATTTTGTTACGGATTTCATCCTCTTTAGGAAAAGAAGTCACGGGGGAGAGTGGATTACGCCTTGATTGAATGCCTCGATTTAGGGAGTTTGTCCTTTCATGAATACAGAAGCACTTTCTAGAGCTGCGGCAGAAGCCCGCGGATTGGCTATAGATGCCGTCCATGCTTGTTCCTCCGGCCATCTTGGTCTTCCTCTCGGTTGCGCTGATATGGGCGCGGTTCTTTTCGGCGAGGCCCTTCGCTTCCACCCTGCTGCTCCGAAGTGGTTAAACCGTGACCGTTTTATTTTGTCGGCGGGCCATGGCTCGATGTTTATTTATAGCTGGCTCCACTTGGCGGGTTTTAAGGTGTCTGGCCAAGATGTGGCGGATTTCCGTAAATTGCACTCGATCACTCCGGGGCATCCCGAGTTTGATGAAACTGAGGGGGTAGAAGCGACGACTGGGCCTCTCGGCCAGGGGGTCGGTAATGCGGTAGGTTATGCTCTTTCAGGGAAGCGAGCGGCGGGCCGTTACAATACCGCCGAGCATACCATCTTCGATCATCATGTGGTGGCTCTGGCTGGAGATGGCTGTCTTCAGGAGGGGGTGGCACAGGAGGCTATCGCCTTCGCAGGGCATAATCAGCTCGATAATCTTATCCTGATTTATGATTCCAATGACGTCACGCTGGATGCGATGGCGGATAAGACCCAAGGGTGGAATACTGAGCAGTATTTCGAGTCTCTGGGATGGCGTGCAGTGACCGTAGATGGCCACGATATGGAGGCTTTCCTAGCCGCGTTTCACGAAGCTAAGGCTAGCAGTGGTAAGCCATCCATCATTATTGCTAAGACTGAAATCGGCCGTGGGATTCCACAGGTGGCTGGGACGGCCTCTGCTCATGGAGAAGGGGGGGCAAATCATGCTGAAGAAGCGCGTAAGGGTCTCGGTCTTCCTGAGGAACATTTTTACGTTTCTGATGAGACTAAAGCCTACTTTGCCCAGCAAACTGAAGCTAAGGCGGCTACCTTTAAGGAGTGGGAGGCCACTTATGCTGCTTGGGCTGCGGCCAATGCGGACCTCGCAAGTGAGTTAGAAGATTCCGTTGCTAAGATCGTGCCTGCGAATCTTTCAGAGCAGATTCCTGAATTTGCATCTGATTATGCTGATGCCACCCGTGGATCTGGCGGGGTGGTGATCAATGCCGTGGCTCAGGCTATGCCTTCAGTGATTTCTGGCTCGGCGGACCTTTACGGATCTACCAAGAACTACATTAAAGAGGGTGGTGATTTTTCCGCAGAAAACCCTAATGGCCGGAACATTTGGTTTGGCATCCGAGAGCACGGAATGGGCGCGATTTGTAATGGAATTGCTTATGATGGGCTCTTCCGGATCAGTGGTGCCACCTTCTGTGTTTTTGCCGACTACCTCCGCCCAGCCATCCGGATCGCTGGTCTCGCTAAGCTGCCAGTGACCTATATCTTCACCCATGATTCGGTAGGAGTCGGTGAAGACGGGCCCACCCACCAACCAGTTGAGACAGTGAGTGGCCTCCGCGTGATTCCTAATGTGGATGTCATCCGCCCTGGTGATCAGGAGGAAGTTGCGGGAGCTTGGATTTCCGCCCAAGAGCGTCTGGATGGTCCCACCGCTCTCATTCTGAGTCGCCAAAAGGTGATGCCTCTAAATGACTATGCCTGTGCTAAGTCTCGCCGTGAAGGGGTGGCTAAAGGGGCCTACATTCTCAAGAAAGAGGAAGGTGATTTAGAGTGCATTATCATGGCAACTGGCTCTGAGGTGGAGCACGCCATTCATGCTGCGAAGGAAATCGGAGCGGGTGCCCGTGTGGTTTCTGCCCCCTGTCTGGAGCGTTTCGACCGCCAGTGTGACACCTATAAGGAAGAGGTTCTTCCCGCCTCCTGCACTAAGCGAGCGGCGATTGAGGCTGGCGTGACTGGGCTTTGGTATAAGTATGTTGGCCTAGAAGGCAGCGTCATCGGGATCGACCGATTCGGGATATCGGCTCCCGGTCACGTCGTCATGGATGAGCTGGGGATTAATGCCGCGAGTGTCGTGAAAGCCCTCAGCTAGACGGTCTCTGCTTTTTTTCAAAACCTCCACTCGAGAAGAGTGGAGGTTTTTTTCGGTCTAAAGTGCAGACACACAAGAGCCTTGCGCAATTTGCTGAGTTGGGGTAATTCGCTGCAAACTATGAGGAAGCCGATAATTGCCGCAAACTGGAAGCTCAACAAAGGGCCATCTGATACCGAAGACTTTATTAAGAGCTTCGAGAGTAAACTCGCGGACCTTCCTAAGGGGGTGGACATTGTCATCGCTCCACCTTTTGTATCCTTACCTAAGGCCACCGAATTGTTAGCCCATTCTAAAGTCCGAGTGGCCGCTCAGAACATGAGTGAGCAAGAAAACGGAGCTTACACCGGCGAGGTCAGTGCCTTCATGCTTAAGGAAATCTTCGTAAACTACGTCATCCTAGGGCATTCGGAGCGGCGCTCCATTTATGCTGAGACAGATGCCGTGATTAACGCGAAGATTCTCAAAGCGCACGAATTAGAGCTGAAGCCCATTTTCTGCATCGGGGAGACCTTAAAAGAGCGGGAAGACGGGAAACTTAAAGATGTTCTCCGCACTCAGGTCACTGAGGGACTAAAGAACGTATCTGAGAAGCAGATGCTAGATGTCGTCATCGCCTACGAGCCGGTCTGGGCCATAGGAACGGGAGTCGTAGCGAGCCCTCAGCAGGCTCAGGATGCTCACGAGTACGTCCGCTCTGTCCTCACTGATCTATACGGAGTCTCAGTTTCTGAGAAAATTCGCATCCAGTATGGAGGGTCGGTAAAGGCAGACAATGCAGCGGAACTTCTCGGGCAGAAAGACATCGATGGAGCCCTGGTGGGTGGAGCTAGTCTTGAGGCAGGGAGTTTTGCTGAGCTGATTAAAAATGGTGTGGTAGAGTAGCCACGTCATGGAGAGAGCAGTTTTCGGAACTCGGAGTGGTGAAATCATCATCGGTCATGGACCTTTCACTGCCGTAGCGGAACCTCCTTCGACAGGGATCGCCTTCTATCGTAATGACTTTTTCTTAAGCGAGGAGAAACCGTGGTTGCTCCCTCAGCGGGTTGAGATTTTAACCAAAAATTCACCGTCCGTTCCGGCGGAAATATTCTGGGAAGAGCCGGACCCTGAGGGCTTTACCGAGGTCTTCCAAGAGGTGTCTGCCGCAATCACCGAAGGGACCTTAGAAAAGTCCGTCCCCGTCGTGACTGAAAAAGGGAGAGGCAAGTGCTCCGCAGAATGCTTGCTAGACTCCCTTCTGGATCTTCCTAAAACCCTGCGCCCTTACGGGTGGATTGCTAAGGACCATGGCTTCCTAGGGGCGACTCCTGAAGTGCTTTTCCGCTACTTCGATGGGCGGATAGAAACCATGGCTTTAGCGGGCACCGCGAGGAGTGATGAGCGGAGACTCTTCGCGGTGGATGATAAGGAGATTCGTGAGCATGAATTCGTCGCACAGACTTTAATCAGCAAGCTCTCTGATCTAGGGATGGTACTGCGAAAAGAACGGGGGATTTTAGACCTAGGCCCCTTAGTTCATTTTCAGACCTTAATTAAGGTAGAACTCTATAAGTACGAAAAAATTCAGACCTTGATCGAGCGCTTACACCCCACTCCGGCCTTAGGCCCCTTGCCTAGGACTCACGCCACACTGGCACTCTTAAAAAAATGGCGTGAGCGTCTCGACTGCCCGGCGGAATTTGGAGCGCCATTTGGCTTACTACGTGATGGTGACTTTGAAGCCCTCGTCGCCATTCGCATGCTCTCTTGGCGCGGGGACGAGTTCTCACTTCCCAGTGGGTGTGGGGTGATCGAGGAAAGCCGCTTAGTGAATGAGTGGCGTGAGCTGGCTCTTAAGCGCTCGGCCGTAAAAAAAATCTTCTTCTAAGCGCGATGCACACTCCTGATTTTAAGAAATTGGCGGAAAATCTCAGCGAGAGAGCCCACCTCATCATTTGGGCAGAAAAGGACCGCATCGAAGTGGTGGCCATAGTGAAAGGAACTATTACACAGGCTGCGATGGAGCTTGCTGATGCCTTTCCTCTCCCCAGTGCCGTGCAGGTGGCAGCGGCGGAAGGGGAAATGATCTTAGACACCAGCACAGCGGCCCGCTTGGACATGAGCAACTTGCCCGAAGACTGCTGGGATGGGCTGGAAGAAGTGAACTATGGGGAGCACTTAGTCATCTCGACTCTGGGGAGAGCGGGCCGGAAGTATCTCGCACTTTACCGAGCGGTGCATGAGGGGAAGGGCGATGATCTCTCAGCCCTAGAGGGTCTGGAACTCAGTGAAGCTGAACTGTTAAAAGTCTCCCGCTGGTTGCGCGAGCAATCGCTTTTTGATCACCAGCGGGGAGACCTCCTCATGGAAATTCTCATGCGCTTACGATCTTAGGGCACTGAAGGTGGCTGGCAGGCCAGAGTCTTTACTTTTACGGTCTAACCTTCACCGTTCGTCAGTGGCTAAACTGGATCCAGCGAATGTGAGTGATGTGACCTCGAGTGCGGCGGTGCTTGATGTCTTTCTGGAGTGGCTGATTGAGACGGGGATCGAGCCCTATGATCATCAGGAGGAGGCGATTCTGGAACTTTTTGAGGGGAAGAATGTTATCTTAAACACTCCTACGGGATCGGGGAAATCGCTGGTGGCCTTGGCTCTGCACTTCCGGGCCATCTGTCAGGGGCGGAGGTCTTTCTACACCGTGCCCATTAAGGCACTGGCAAATGAGAAATTCTTGTCACTCTGTGAGACGTTTGGGCCGGAAAAAGTGGGGATGATTACAGGAGATGCTACCGTGAATGCGGAGGCACCGGTGATCTGCTGCACCGCTGAGATTTTGGCAAATTTGGCCCTGCGGGAAGGCGCGCAGGCTCAGGTGGATGAGGTCATCATGGATGAGTTTCACTATTACTCGGATCATGAGCGCGGGGTGGCTTGGCAAGTGCCCTTACTGACCTTACCCCAGTCTCACTTCCTGCTGATGTCTGCCACGCTTGGTGAGACAGAATTTTTCCAAAAGGAACTGACTGCGCTGACGGGAGCTGAGACGGTCTTGGTGAAGTCAGAGGATCGGCCCGTGCCGCTGGAATTTTCATATAGTACGATTTCTCTAGAAGATCAGGTAGAGGAATTAGTGGAGGGGGATCGAGCTCCCATTTATCTCGTGCACTTTACTCAGTTAGCATGTGCACGGACGGCGCAGAATTTGATGAGTCGCAACTTTTGCTCGAAGGAAGAGAAGGCGGAAATTGCACAGGTCTTGGAGGGCGCGGATTTTAAAAGTCCTTATGGGAAAGAGGTTAAAAAACTCCTACGCCATGGTCTAGGAATTCATCATGCAGGCCTGTTGCCAAAGTACCGCGTCTTAGTTGAAAAACTGGCGCAAAAAGGGCTGATGAAAGTGATCTGTGGCACGGATACTTTAGGAGTGGGCGTGAATGTCCCTATCAGGACCGTCCTTTTCACTCAGCTTTATAAATATGGAGGCCAAAGTACGAAGATTCTCGCAGTCCGAGATTTTCGGCAAATCTGTGGTCGGGCGGGGAGGCGAGGATTCGATGATGTGGGCTATGTGCTGTGCCAAGCCCCCGAGTATGTCATCGAAAACCTAAAGTCAGATGCCAAGGCCGCAGCGAAAGGAAAGAAGAGTAAGGGACAGAAAAAGAAACCACCAGAAAAGGGCTTTGTGAACTGGGATGAGAAGACCTTCGCAAAATTACAGGTGGCACCGCCAGAAAAGCTAGTCTCGAGCTTTCAAGTCCGCCACGGGACTCTGCTGAACGTGCTCTCGCGTGAGCATGAAGACGGCTGTGCGGAACTACGCAGGATCATTAAAGTGAGTCATGAGACTCCTGCACGAAAGAAGGCACTGCGGAAGGAGGCCTTTGCCCTCTTTCGGGGATTAGTGGAAGGGAAGGTGCTCACGATGATCCCTAAAGAGCAGCGGACAGGGCCGGCGAAACTGCGGCTGAATGTAGAACTTCAAGATGACTTCACGATGAATCAGGCCCTAGGGCTTTACCTGCTAGAAACTGTCCCAAAGCTGGACCGAGACGCGCCCGATTACGTCGTAAATATGCTCTCACTGATCGAGGCAATTTTAGAGGATCCCACGGCGGTGCTGCGGAAGCAGATGGATAAAATTAAGGCGAGGTTAATGGCGCAGATGAAGGAAGAGGGGATGGACTATGACGAGCGGATCGAGGCACTGGAAGAGGTGGAACACCCGAAGCCCGGAAAGGACTTCATCTATCAAACTTATAATGACTTTGTGCTGGAAAATCCTTGGGCAAAAGAAGCGGGAGTGCGGCCTAAGTCGATCGTGCGTGAAATGTATGAGGACTGGTCCTCCTTTGAAGATTACGTGAAAAATTATGGTCTGGAGCGGAGTGAAGCCGTGTTACTAAGGCACCTTTCAGAGGTGTATAAAGTGCTGGTGCAGACCGTACCGCCTGCTTTGAAAAGCGAAGAAGTCGAGGAGGCAGAGGCCTATCTAGAAGGGATGCTACGGGAGGTGGATTCTAGTCTAATTGATGAGTGGGAGAAGTTGATGCAGCCCGAGGACGAGGAACAGGCCACTAAGCCGAGTCCCGTAAAGGAAGTTCCTTTCACTCGAAAGAAGACGGAATTTCTGCGGGCCACTCGGCGCGCGGTCTTTGATCTGGTGAAAGAATTATCGCGGGAGGATTATGAGGCCGCAGCTCAGAGGGTGGGTGCTAAAGCTTTAGAAATCCGCCAAATGATGACGGGGTATTTTGAAGAACACGGCGCGATTCGCATGGATCCAGAGGCACGAAGTACGAAGCATTTCCGCCTAGAGGGTGACCGGCTAGAGCAAGTGATCGTGGACGAAGAGAATCTTAACGACTGGAGCGTGATCTTGGAAGTAGATCGGGCAAAGTCAGATGAGGAGAATCGAGTGGTGCTACGCTTAGAGCAGATCGGGGCTTTTTAGGGGTGGATGTTACCGCAAGTGGGTGCCCTCCTTTTACTGGTCAAGGTAGAGCTTTCCCTTACGTGCAAATTCCTCGGCAGCGAGTGGATCTTTACGAAAGAGCTCGTGGTAGAGAATTTGCCCCGTGGTGGTTCTCGTTGGTCCCGGATCGAGTGATAAAAACCAGTCTATTGCCGCCTTCTGATCGACGGACCTTATTTGCAGGGAGTATTGGCTCTCAGCGAAATTTTGGGCTTTAGATTTGCTCGGAAGGGAATTGATTAGATTTCCAGCTTTGACGAAGTCTTGTCTGATGAGCGATGAGAGTAGGTTCTGTAAGGCCCTCTTATGGGTATTGCTGAATTTGCCCATGTCGATGGAGTCTTGAGTGAGCCAAGCGATCCATTCCTCTTCACGGCCGGATCCTCGCCGATACAGGCCATTTAAAACTGCATTCAGTTCCTCACGAGTGAAATTATTTTCGAGCATCCAGGCGGTGGTGGTGTGGACATCTGGCCAGACATTCCCGGTTCCGATTTTTTCGAGGGCGTTGTTTTTTAAATCTGATGAGAGAGTGGATCTACGGAGTGCACTGAGAAATTCAGAAGCGGATTCCTGAGTGAGCGAAGCACGGATGCCTTTCACTGCGGCAGCTTGATGTTCTGGATCCTTGAGTTCTTGCCCGACTAGTCGGAATGCTTCCGGGTAGTCTGCGCCAGCTTGTCGGGAGAATAGCTTCGTGATGACGGTGCTTGCTCGGAGTCCGCGGATTTTGGGGCCTGATTGGAACCACTCGTCTACTCGGTGGAGGTCGCTGAGGTTCAAGTTGGTCAGTGCTTGAGAGATGGCGCTGCGGAATTCTGAAGTTTTTGGAAATGCGGGGAGTGAAAGCGCAGTTTTAACGAGATCCAGCGTTTTGACAGGATGCTCGTCAGCGAGGGCAAGGAGGGCGTATCTGAAGATCCGAGTTTCTGATGTTGAGAGGGGTGGCTCGCTTCCCATGAGGTGATCTATTACTTTTTCGAGCTGTGAACTCGGAAGAGTGGCGATTTGGATCTTAAAGAAGGCATCTTGGGTTTTGAGATCAAGGCTTGGGTCTTTTTTCCCGTAGGGTTCTAAGTCGGCCAGCTTGTTGATGACCTCGTCCGCCGCGCCTTGGGCTTGCGAAATCGAGCGAGTTCGTGAAGGGGTATTGCTGCCGCTTTCTGGTCCTATTGTCTGGGGCCTTTGCTGGAGTTCTTTAAGTTCCTTGAGTTCGGAAACTTGCTTGCTCCCAAGTCCTAGTCCTAGAACGAGGATGACGATGGTCGCTCCAAGGGAATACGGGGAAAATAGGCGGGACATCGTTACTTATTTGAGTTCAGGTTATTTTGGTGAGTGAGGATGAGATGTTTTTTTAAATCATCATCCTTCACGCGGCTGAGTCTGCTTTCTAGGGAGCAGCAGTGGCAGACTCGGGAAATGGTCTGTTTTAAAAAGGTGGGGAGTAGTGTTGCTGAGTTTTTACTTTTCCCTAAGGCATCCACGTATTGGTAAATCTCGGTGAGGTCGTCTGTGCCTTTGAGGGCATTACGGTAGAAGTTTGCGATGCCGATCGCGTAGAGTTCATCGACTGAATTACCGCCTTCCTTCTGGATGAAGGGAAGGAGGGTTTCAAACTCGGTGAAATCTTGTTTGCCACTCCAGGGGAAGCTTCGCGCGATGAGCTTAAGTGCTGCCTTTTTTTCCACCGCAGTGAGGGCGTGTGCCTGAATGAGGGCGCTTACCTCGCTGAGTGCTTTATCCCGTGAAAGGTGAAGAATGGCTTCTCCGATCGTGGCGGAGGCGTCTTGCGTGGAAAGGTGAGTTCTCGCCAGAGTGAAGAAGCTCTGGGGGACTTTCTCTTCTGAGGACTGAATGAGGCTGCGTAAAACGTAGGAAATCTGCTCGGGGTGGAGATTTTCAAAGCGTTTATCAAGGGCCTCGATCTCGTTAGGGAAAAGAGCCTCGGCGATTGTTTTTTCAAAGAAGCCTCGGGTGCTTAAGTGACTGTGCGCTTCGTTCTCTTTGAGGGGGTGTTCTTTCAGGTGGGCATCGAACCAGTCGATGGCTGCGCTACGGTCTTCTTTCATGAGCCGCAGGAAGGCGTTCCGGCTCGCGTTGGAGGGCTGGCCCTCGGTGATGCCGATTCTCTTTAGGTAGTCTGCCGGAGACTTGTAGCGAAGAGCTGCGAGGAGTTCTGATCTGATCTTGGTAAGACTGTGTTCTGGAAAGTCAGAAAACTCGAGTTCGTCTAAGGCTGTTACGAGCTCATCTTGAGACATGAGTTTTATTTTCTGTTCGGTCCAAAGCCAGGCTCGGTCACCCCGATCGAGAGTTTCTCCTTGGGACACTTTTTTAAGGTAGGTGCCGATTTTTTGGAGGTCGATTTTTTGGCCAGATGAGGCAAAGCTACCGGGTTTTGCGGGTCCGTCTTGCTGGGAGGTGTGGGGAGCTTCGTTTAGGTGTTTGGCGGCATCTCTCAGATTGGCGATTTTTTGAGCATTGAGAAAGCTCCAAGCACCGAGCGCAGCGAGAGTGGCGAGGGGAAGGATGAGGGTCTTCATAAAAAAGTTCTTACTATGGGTTCTAAGTCATTTGTGACTTCAGGTCACGCTCAGAACTAGGGGTGCCAATTTAGGCAGAATTCATTTCGATTTTTTAGGGCAGGTGCAGGTGTTTGTGCCGCAGGTTTTCTTTTTCCGTTTTAGGAAGAAGAGGATGAGGGTGAGAGTGACGGTGCTGAGGGCGGCGGGGGTTTGCCAGTCCATGAGGGTGAGGTGCTTTAGGAGTAGCCGAGGAGTTTACCGCCTTGGTAGACGAGGAGGGCGGCGAGGTAGGCGAAGAGGGTCATGCCGAGGAGCTGGGCGAGGGCCCATTTCCACGAGCCGGTTTCACGACGGACTACGGCGGTGGTGGGGAGGCATTGGAGGGCGTAGATGAAGAAGATGATGATGGAGAGGCCGACGAGGGGGGTGTAGAGTTTAGAGCCATCAGGGCGGGTGGAGCGGCTGAGGGATTGGCGCATGGTGTCGCCGTCTTCTTCGTCAGTGGCGTAGGAGATGGCGAGGGAGGAGCGGAAGACTTCCCGTGCGGCGAAGGAGGCGATCATGGCAGTGCCCATGTGGTGATCCCAGCCGAGGGGGGAGACGATGGGTTGGATGGCTTTTCCGATCTGACCGTTGAAGGAGTGTGCTTGTTGGGTGCTGGGGTCTTCAGAGTCGCTTTTAGGGTAGGTATTTAGGAACCAGAGGATGATGGAGAGGCCGAGGATGATGGTGCCGGCTTTTTTTATGAAGGCGAAGGCACGTTCCCAGACTTGGTGGAGGATGTGGCTCCACTGGGGTTTTTGGTAGGGGGGGAGTTCGAGGAGGAATTGGGGGGCTTCGGTTTTGCCTAGGCGGGGTTTGAGAATTTTAGCGGCGAGGAGGGCGGTGAGGGTGCCGAGGGCGTAGATGCTAAAGAGGGCGAGGCTCTGTGAGAGGGCGGAGGTGAAGATGAGGGGAAGGATGAGGAGGTAGACGGGAAGGCGAGCGGTGCAGGAGGTCCAGGGGAGGATGAGGATGGTGGCGAGGCGTTCTTTAGCATTCGGGATGGTGCGGGTGGCCATGATGCCGGGGATGGCGCAGGCGTATCCGGAGAGGAGGGGGAGGAAGGATTTCCCGCTGAGGCCGACTTTATTCATGATGCCGTCCATGAGGTAGGCGGCACGTGCCATGTAGCCGGAGCTTTCTAGGAGGGCGATGAAGAGGAAGAGGAGGATGATCTGGGGGAGGAAGATGAGGACGCCTCCGACTCCGGCGATGACTCCATCTACGATGAGAGATTGGAAATCACCTTGGCCGATGGCTCCGCTGATGCTGCTGCCGAGCCATTCGAAGCTGCTTTCAATCCAGCCCATGGGGGTTTCAGCAAGTTTAAAGATGCTCCAGAAGACGATGAGCATGAGGCTGCTGAAGATGAGCCAGCCTTTTAGGGGGTGGAGGGCGTGGGCATCTATCCGGTCGCTGAGGGCGAGGGTGGCGTCATCAGGGCGTTGGAGGCCGGTTTTTACGGCGCGGTGGATGAAGTCGAGGCGGGTTTTTTGGAGGGTCTCGGGGTTTTCGTTTTCTAGTGGGGGGAGGCTGGTGGGTCCGGGGGCGGCTGGGAAGGGGTGGCGTAGGGCGTGTTTTAGCTGGGTGAGCCCACGCTGGGTGCTGGCAGAGATGGGGACGAAGGGGATGCCGAAGCTTTCGCTGAGGGCGGTGGGGTCAAGGCGGAGTCCTTGGGCTTCTGCGCTGTCGATTTTATTGAGGGCGACGACGATGGGGTAGCCGAGGGCGATGACTTGGAGGACGAGGTAGAGGTGGCGCTCGAGTTGGCAGGCGTCGACGACGCAGAGGAGGAGGTCAGGTTTTGCGGCGTTTTCGGTGCTGCCGATGAGGGCGTCACGGGTGATTTCTTCGTCTGGGGAGTTGGCTTCTAGCGAGTAGGTGCCGGGGAGGTCGATGAGCTCGAAGAGGTGGCCGTGTGGGGTGCGGAAGGTGCCAGATTTTTGGGCGACGGTGGCGCCGGAGTAGTTTCCTATTTTCTGGTTCTGGCCGGTGAGTTCGTTAAAGAGGGTGGTTTTCCCAGCGTTTGGGTTTCCGACCAGGGCAATGCTTGCCTCGATGGGTGTTTCGCTCATTCAAGAAGAGGGATGAGTTAGGCGGGGACGACGCGGATTTGGTCAGCGAGGTCTTTGCTGAGGGCAAGGCGGGTGCCGCAGACGGTGCAGAGCATATTGCGGCCGTTGGTGAGTTTTTTAACCCGCATTTTTTCGCAGAAGCCGATGTCACGAAGCTGGCGGCAGGCTGCTCCCTGAACTTCACGGATCTGAAACTCGCAACCGATTGCGGCCTGACTGAGGGTCAGGGCGGAGTCGCGTTGGAGGTCGGTGGCGAGAGCTGGCATGAGGTTCTAGGGAAAGGAAAGCTTATTGAGACTGTTTCGCAATAACAAACGTGAGTTTTTTAGAGGTTCTTTCGGGAAGGTGGTGATTTTTTATGAGGCTTGGAGGGAGTCGAGGGTTTCTTTGAGGAGCTGGAGGGCGTGTTCGACGTCTTGTGAGGTGACGTTGCAAATAATACCTAAGTACGGGACACAACAAATCCTGTCTTCATTAATTGTTCCACCTAATCATCCTGAAGCTGAATTTTTTCATTACGAACCGGCCACAGAAGAATATTTTAATTTAGCATCAACAGAAATTTCTCAATTTACAATAAAAATATTAAACGCAACAAAACAGAAAATATCTAGAACTGCATCTCAACCAACAATAATTGTTTTAAAATTCAAGAAAATGGCAAAT
>CALFVL010000056.1 GCA_937928425.1 uncultured Verrucomicrobiales bacterium | reverse complement strand
AAATCGTTGTTTTCGTTACTTGTGACCTCAGTGAAGTTGCTGAGGTCGGTGGAGCGAGTGAGTCGCAAGATGATCGTATCTTCCTGCGCGGGATTAAGGCCGAAAGTTAGCTGAGGAGAATTGCCAGAGATCCTCGCGATGCGGAGGTTTCTTTCGTGGTCAGCGTCTTGTAGAAGGGGATCGGTTCCAATAGCGAGTTCGACGCCGTTGGTCATTCCATCGGAATCAGAGTCGAGCATGAAGGTAAGACGAGTCTCTTGATCTTGTCCTTGGAACTCGACAGCTCCCAGATCAAGTGCAGTGCCAACGAGGCGGGGAAATCCACGTTGATCAGTCCCCCCAAGATTACTGCGGTCTCCGCGATTGATGGCGGGGGAGTTAAGTTGCGGAGGCATGGTCATCGTAGGTCCGCCATAATCACCGAGTGGAGCAAGATTAAGATCGGAAGCGTCGATGAGGGTAAGCTCTAGGGAGGTATCTCTCAAAGCATTCCCCTCTGTGCTGGAGAGTAGATTATTACCGGAGAGAGTCGTCGTGGGTCCTAAAGAACCAAAGGGAAGGTTAAAAGAGGATGGAACTAACTCCACCAAATCTGGCGCAATCGCTGCGGTGTTCGCTGCGAGGATGCAGTTTCTCAAGGAGAGGGAGACGGGGCCAACGACTGCGACTCCTCCGCCGGCATGGTTCCCTCCAGCACTAGGAGAAACTCCAGCAGCATTTCCGACGAGAGTGCAGTGAGTGAGCGAGAGAGTCGATGTCTCTCCCTCTTCAACCGAGTTCAGAATCCCACCGCCATCAATGTTAGAAGAGTTGCTGAAGAGGGTGCAATTTAGGAGAGAGATGTTGGAGTTTCCTTCGCTGAAGATTCCGCCCCCAGTCCTAGAAAAATTTTGTGATAAAGAGCAGTTCTCGAGGGAAAGGGGAGTGAGATTAAAGAATCCAGAGCGATTGTGGATTCCTCCTCCTTCAAACCAGGCAAGGTTGCTGGAAAGGGAGCAGTTGTTGAGAGATAAGGAGGCGTTTCGGGCGTTTGAGATGGCACCACCGAACCCAGCAGAGTTCCCCGAGAAAGAACAGCGATTGAGCGAGAGAGAGGAATCTCCAACGTTTGAGATGGCACCGCCTAAGAACGCAGAGTTTTCAGAGAACAAACAGTCATTAAGGGTGAGGGAAGCAAAGTTGTTAAGAGATATTGCTCCGCCGAAATTATCAGTGGAAGGACGATCCTCTACGTTGCCACCTGTAAAAGTAAGGCCTTGAATGGTAGAGATTCCTGAACGGACTTCTAGGATGCGGGTTTGCTGATTGCCGTCGATCGTGACGTGAGCGGATAAATTTGAGGCATCAATGGTGACGGAACGATCGATCATGAGCTGTCCGTTGGTGAGCATGATGGTATTGGCAGACTCCCCATTAAAAACGGTGGTATCGAAGCGAATCGTGAGGAGTGTGGTAGAACGGTTCGCTTCCATGATCGCTTCACGCAGGGAGGTGGCACTGGGATTTGTCCCCATTTCATCGACCACTGTGTTTACGATGATCGTGCGATTTTGTGCCCGAGCTGTTGTGATATGGGAAAGATTGAGTGCAAGGACTAGGGTGAAGGGCGCGAGAAAAAAATGAGTCATGAGCGAGTAATGGGGTAGGGAAGAGTGTTGCGGTAGGACGTGGGGTTTATCGTTGGAGGGGTTTTTAGATGACTGTCTTCATTGGCGAAATCTTGCCTTTTTTATTGAGGAAGAATTTTTACAGAAAATGGAATATGTAAAGGAACTATTTAGGCGAGGAGCTCTCTTTCCTATGGACTTATTCACAATCAATTCCCCTTTTCAGTTCGAGATTTGAAATCGGGACTCCAGTGTCCATGGTCTCGCAGATGTCTGATTCCTTCGTTCACCTGCACTTGCATACCGAGTATTCGACCCTAGATGGAGCGTGCCGGACCAAGGATTTAGCTAAGCGGGCAAAGGCCTTAGGGATGCCAGCGGTGGCCATGACAGATCATGGAAACCTCTATGGGACGATCAGTTTTTACAAAGCCTGCCAGGACGCAGGAGTGAAGCCGATCTTGGGCTGCGAGATCTACCTGGCGCCGGAGTCGATCGAGAAGCGTGAGGAAATCCCCGGGCGGAAACGGGCCTGTCACCTAACTTTGTTAGCGGAAAATATGACGGGTTGGGTCAATCTGCAGAAGCTGGTTTCAAAAGGGCACCTCGAGGGGATGTGGTATGGAAAGCCGCGCGTGGATCGTGAGATTTTACGCGAGCATGCGGAGGGGTTGATCTGTCTCTCTGGCTGTATTTCTGGGCCGATTAATGAGTGGATTTTACAAGATCAGGAGGACAAGGCTTGGGAGACTGCTCAGGAGTTAATGGAGATCTACGGGAAGGAGAATTTCTACTTAGAAATTCATAATCATGGGATGGAGCAGCAGGAGAAGGTGCGTGAGACGCTGGTGAGGTTTTCCGAGAAGATGGGCGTGAAGCTGGTGGCGGCCAATGATGTCCACTTCCTGAATCGCGATGATCATGAGGCGCACGATGTCATGATCTGCATCGGGATGAGCCGTCTGCTGATTGATGAGAACCGCCTTCGCTACTCGCCCGAGGTTTATTTTAAAACGGCTGAGGAGATGCGCGCGCTCTTTGCTGATTATCCGGGTGCGTGTGATGCCACTTTGGAAATCGCGGAGCGTTGTAATGTGGAGTTTGTCCTAGATCCTACTTCTTCTGAGAAATATCCGGAGTATCAGCCAGAAGATGGCTCCACCCCGAATGACCACTTCCGAGAGCTCTGCTTTAAGGGGCTGGAAACACGCTACGGTGCGGAGCGGGCTAAGGAGCAGGAGCTGATAGACCGCTTAGAGTATGAGATGGGAATTATCGTGCAACTTAAGTTCGCCTCGTACTTCCTGATTACCGCTGATTTTATTAACTGGGCGAAGGCGCAGAAAATTCCCGTAGGCCCAGGGCGTGGTTCTGCGGCGGGGTCTCTGGTGGCTTACACGATGGGAATTACCGATGTGTGTCCGCTGCGTTTTGGCCTGCTCTTTGAGCGTTTCCTGAATCCTGAGCGGGTTTCGCCACCGGATGTGGATATTGACTTCTGCCAGACTCGGCGGCCTGAAGTCATCGAGTACGTTCGCCAAAAATATGGGGAGCGCAATGTCTCTCACATCATCACTTATGGCACCATGGGGGCTAAGTCGGTGATCCGTGATGTGGCCCGGGTGATGGGAGTGCCTTACGGAGAAGCGGATCAAATTTCTAAGATGATCGAGGCCAAGCCGGGGGTGAAATTGGCAAAGGAATATGAGGATAAGGAGGAGTTACGAGAGCGAATCGAGAGTAGCGCCACCTACCAAGAGCTTTGGGAATACGCCCTGAAATTAGAGGGCATGAGCCGGAACGTGGGGGTGCACGCGGCGGGAGTGGTGATCGGTGATCGCGCCCTTGATGAGCACGTGCCACTCACGCGGGGAAATGAGGGGGAAGTGGTCACTCAGTATGACATGAGTGCGATCACGGATGTGGGGCTTCTTAAGATGGATTTCTTAGGGCTGAAAAACATGACGGTGATTCAGGAGGCGATTGATCACATTCATGAGTATAGCCCGGACTTTGATATTTATGAAATCTCTCTCGAAGATGAGCAGACGTTTAAAATGCTGAATGCTGGGGAGACGATGGGAGTCTTCCAGTTAGAGAGTGGGGGAATGGTGGAGACTTGCCGGAAGTACGGGATTAACCGGATCGAGGACATCATTGACCTCCTCGCGCTCTACCGCCCGGGTGCGATGCAGTATATTGATGAGATGATCGAGGTGAAGGAGGGGAGGAAGAAGCCTGTTTATGAGCACCCCTTACTGGAGGAGATTTGTGGAGACACCTACGGGGTGATGATCTATCAGGAGCAGGTGCAGAATGCTGCTAAGATCCTGGCAGGCTACACGCTGGGCGGGGCGGATATCTTACGCCGTGCGATGGGTAAGAAGAAGCCTGAGGAGATGGCGAAGCAGCGTGAAATTTTCGTGGAAGGGGCTTTTAAGACGAACGAGATCGATGAGCGGAATGCGAACCTGATCTTCGACAAAATCGCAGGCTTTGCGGGTTACGGTTTTAATAAATCGCACTCTGCTTGTTATGGCTTCATTTCTTACTGGACGGGCTTTTTGAAAGCGAATCACCCTATCGAGTTCATGGCGGCTTTGCTGTCGAATGAGATCACGAATACCGATAAAATTAGCGTCTTCGTGAACGAGTGTTTCCGCATGGGTTTTGAGATTCTCCCTCCTGATCTAAATGAGTCACAGCTGCGCTTCTCACCTGAGGCGATGCTGGGTGGGAAGAAGGGAATTCGCTACGGACTCTCGGCGATTAAGAATGTGGGTGCGGCAGCGATGGCGATGGCCATTCAGGAGCGTGAGGAGAATGGGAAGTTCGAGTCGATGGATGACTTTAGCAATCGCCTTGATTCTAAAGTCGTGAATAAACGAATTTTGGAAAACTTGATTAAGGCGGGGGCGATGGACTGGACGGGCGAGACCCGAGCGGGGATGACGGAGCGGATAGAGAAGGTGGTCTCCAGTGCGAGTAGTGCTCAGAAGGACCGTGCAGCGGGGCAGGGGGGGCTCTTTGATGCGATGGAATTTGCGGCTCCTCCGCCTGTCAGTGAGCATGCTCCTGCTCCACAAGAGTGGTCTAAAGATGAGCGTCTAGAGCATGAAAAAGAGTTGCTAGGCTTCTATGTCACGGGGCATCCGCTCGATAAGTTCCGTGGCGTGGTGGACTCTGAGCGCTTCTTAAAACTGGGCCTTCTTGATGAGGTGGACTTGAGCGATAAGAGAGCCCGCTTCCCCTTCGCGGGGATGGTGCGCAGTGTGGAGCATAAGATGACGAAGAGCGGAAAGCCCTTCGGCGTGGTCGTGGTGCAAGACTTTACGGGAGATCGGGAAATGGTCTGTTGGAGTGAAAGTTATCTCCCTGCGCGGGATGCGGGCTTGATGGCCCCCGGGCAGGTGATCCAGTTTAAAGCGCAAGTGACAGTGGATGACCGGACCGAGCAGCGCCGCCTCACTGGTGCCTCGATCCGCGAGCTCAAGGCGAAGACTGCCAAGAAGAATGGCAGTATGGAACTGACCCTCTGGTCGGGGCGTAATACCCTAGCTGATCTTGAAAAAATCCGCGCCCTCCTCAGTGAAAATCGTGGAAGCGTCCCCGTCCTCATGCACATTCAGAATGGAGCCGGAAAGCGGGCCACGATCGAGCTGCCGCAGGAGTTTTATGCCTCGCCTGACATTAAGTTGCAGCGGGAACTCGCGGCGTGGATGGATTAATTCTTATTTTACAAGCCCTCATGAAAATTCCTCTCGCATCACTAGAAGCTAATAGCTCTCTCAATATCTTCGGTGTCATTCTTGGCCTTGCTCTTCTGCTAGCCTTGGTGGCTTGGTTTAGGGGGCGGCAGGCTTTGTTGCTTCACTTGCGGGAGAAGGAGGTGCTGAAGTCTGATTTGCAGGAGCGGGGTCAGGAGCTGGCTTTGTGCTCGCAGGAGTTGGCTCAGTCTTGCTCGCAGATTGAGAATTTAGATTCCACGATTTTGGGCTTACAGGCAGAGCTAAGAGGGGTGGAAGGGCAGGTGGTCGATTTACGTGAAGCGAATGCGAAGTTGACGGGGGCGGAGCAATCACTGCGTGAAGCGAAGGAGCGCGTGGAGCTGGATTTCCAAGAGGCCAAGGCTGGAGCTGAGGAGGGGAAGATGACGATTGAGGCGCTCAATAAGACGCTGAGTGCAGAGCGGGAGGAGATGGGTGCATTGAAGGCGAGGTTGGAAACACGGGTGGAGGGTCTTTTGGAAAAAGAGAGAACTAGGGAGGAGGAATTGGCAACTGCTGAGGGGAAGGCCGCGAAGCAGGAGGAGAGGATCGAGACTTTACGGGAAGAGTTGGAACGGCACGATAAGGAGGCCGAGGTGAATGAGAATCGG
>CALFVL010000055.1 GCA_937928425.1 uncultured Verrucomicrobiales bacterium | reverse complement strand
CCGTTAATGATTCCTGCGATGGATTCAATCTGATTTCCGATAAGGGATTCTTGAACTGCTTTTATGATGGGGATACCACCTGCTACGGCGGCTTCGAAGTGAATGGGAGCGTGATGTTTTTTAGAGAGAGCGAAGAGTTCCGTGCCTCTTTCGGCGAGGAGAGCCTTATTTCCGGTGACGACGGGTTTACCCGCTTGAAGAGCCGCAGCGACGAGGTCGAAGGCAGCAGTGGTGCCTCCGATCAGTTCTACGACGATATCCACGGAGGGGTCGTGGACCACTTCCATGAGATCGGTGGTGAAGAGTTCCGCAGGGGCGGTCGCTTCCCGCTTTTTTGAGAGGTCACGCACGGCGATTTTACGGATTTCTAGATCTGCGCTCCCTTGGGACCGTGAAGAGATCATTCCGCCATGTGTCTTAAGAATTTGCCAAAGGCCTGACCCTACGGTGCCAAAGCCCGCTAACCCGATTCCTGAAATTTTGCAGCTCACGTAAAAGAACTAGGGAGATTGTGGGTGCGAAAACAGAAAAAATCTCTTCGATCGTTGAATTGCAGAGCGAGCCACTGACGTTATACTAGGCACAGATGGCTCACGAATACTCATGGGAAACGGGCGGAACCTATACTCCTCCACGGCGGGAAGGCCTAGGATGGTATGTGTTGGTGGCGGTCGTCCTTGCTTTGTTGATCCATGTAGGAGCTCTGATCGCGGCGAGTAGCACTTTTTACCGTGCTGAGATTTCTGAACCTCAGGAGTGGGAATCTCAGCCTATCCGAGTCACAAGCGTGGAGACTGAGGTGGAGGAGCTTGCAGAGGTTCCTCTAGAAGACGAGCTAGAGCGCCCCGTGGATGATAGTGAGCTAATCGATAGCACGGAGGATGCGATTGCAGAGCTTCAGAATACCGAAATCGATATTGATACCCAGATAGAGGAAGCTGTCCTTCCTGAGCTGAAGATTGAAAAACCAAAATTGGTAGGTTTAGAGGACGGTGAGCTCCTGAAGCCTGTGATTGGAGCAGAGGTGAATCCAGACATTCCAGACCCCGGGCAAATGAAGATTGATTTTCCACTCGCTAAGGCGAACCAGCTGGTGGTGGTGGATGATGGTGCTCCTTTGGCTGATGTCTTAGATCCGAATTCGGTGGTCGCCGAACTGGGGCATATGAAGGGGGCGGGTGGAGATCAGGCTGATGGGGTGATTGATGGTTATACTGGTCTTACCGCTTATGCCAAGATGTCTCCGGGTGATTTACAGCGCAATAAGGCCTCGATCGGAAGTGACCTCTTATTCGCTTTTAATGAGTCGCGGCTCCGTGATGATGCTCGCTTAACCTTGATGACTGTGGCGATGTTAATTGACCGGAATCCCGGAATGTATTGCTGGGTGGAGGGACACACAGATCTCTTTGGTGGAGATGAGTTTAATGAGGAGCTGTCTCTTAAACGTGGGCAGGCGGTGAAGGACTGGCTGGTGAGAGCTCTACAACTAGACCCGAAGTATATTATCGTGAGGCCCTTTGGCCGGACCTCGCCAATCGTTACAGAAGGAGACCGAGATGAGCAGGCCGCGAATCGTCGAGTCGATATTAAGATGAGAAAGACTCTCCCTGTCCCTGTGGGCGAAGTGCTAGTGAAACCGGGAAAGGCGATTCTAGTCCCTGATGATGAGGCTGAGATTCCCAAGGCCCTCATTGTCGAGGAAGTGGAGCAGGGTCAAGACGAGGAGGACCGTGAAAATATTCCTGAAGCAGTGGAGGTGCCCGAGGATGTGACTGAAATTCCGCGTGCTCTCGTCGTGCCGGAGTAGTAGAGGATTTTATTTACCATAGTGTTGTGATTAGGATTTTACCGGAGCCTCCGATTTGGAAAGCGGCGATCGCTTTTGATTTTGATGACACTCTTGTGTTGAAAAGCGGGGGAGGTTCACTCAATTCACATTTTTTTGACTGTATTCAGTGGGTGCGCGGGAGTTATGGAGTGGCGTGGGGAATTGCGACTGGGCGCTCGTTGTATCAATTGATTGAGGGGTTCAATGAGGCCTCTTTCCCCGTCCTTCCCGATTTTGTAGTCGCACGTGAGCGTGAGATCTATTTCCCAGGTCAGTTTGGGAGATGGGTTCCTCACGATTCGTGGAATCAGCGTTGTGAGCGTGACCATGAACGCCTTTTTCGTAAGAGTAAGAGAGTCTTTGCGAAGGTGCGTAAGTTTATCGAAGCGAAGACTGCGGCACGCTGGGTCTCAGTGGAAGGGGATGCGGCAGGGATCGTGGCGAGTTCTGAGGGGGAGATGGATGAAATTCAGTCCTTCATAGAGGGGTTAGCGCGGCAGGCTAATTTGTCCTTTGAGCGTAACTCGATTTATCTGCGCTTTAGTCACCGAAGTTATAATAAGGGGAGTGGCTTGGTAGAGGCTGCTGAGCGCTGGGGAATCACTCCAGAGCATATTCTTGCGGTGGGAGATAATTTTAATGATCTTAGTATGTTGCAGCCTGAGGTGAGTGCTGCCTGCGGATGTCCTGCGAATGCAGTGGACCCGGTAAAAGAATTCATCCGGCAGCGTGGCGGCAAGGTGGCTGGGAAGCCCGGCGCAGAAGGGGTGGTTGAGGTGCTGGGCCACTACTTCGCGCCATGATGGCAGAGCTTCTGGCCTTTGCTCTGGTCGTGTTCATCGGGCAGTTTAGCCCAGGTCCAGATCTGCTTTTGCTAACACGCACTGCCTTGGTGGAGGGGCAGAAGGCTGGCTGGCGGATGGTTCTAGGAATAACGAGTGGTTTAGCGCTGCATGCTATTTTAGCGATTGGAGGGGTGGCGGTCATTTCCGCTCAGGGTGGTCCCGCTTTAAGAATGATGACTTGGCTGGCGGCAGCCTACTTACTTTACTTAGCCATGGGTCTGATCCGGAAGGATGGAGGGCAAGTGGAAGGTGGTCTTAGTAAAAGGAGCCCTTACTTAAGGGGCTTATTTTGCAATTTACTAAATCCTAAAGTGTTTGTGTTTTTCGCAAGTGTAGTGGCTCCTTTTTTAAGTGATGGGCGTCCGGGGTGGTGGCCTTATGCACTTTGGCTTTTGATCGTAGGTGAAGGGCTGTTCTTTTGGGGGCTCTGGGTGCGGATTTTACAAAAACCCAAGATCAGAGAATGGTATCATAGGATGGGACGGGCCTTGGACTGCCTGTTTGCAGCAGTCCTAACGCTGCTCGCCCTGCGTCTGATTTTTTAAGATCTTGCCGGCCTTAGGTGAGGAATTTCGGGAGCTCGCAGTCTAGGGCGTCGAGCATCTCTCGCATGGTGTCGGGAGTCTCATTTCCCATGTTAGAAATTCGGAAGGTCTTTCCTTTTATCTTTCCGTAACCTCCATTGATCGCGATTTGGTGATTGGCGATGATGGATTTTATCCAGCCAGCTTGGTCAAGATTCTCTGGAGTGACGAAGCAGGAGAGGGAGAGGGAGCGGAATCCGGCAGGGGGGAGGAGCTGGAAGCCGTGGCGCTCGCCCCATTGATGAACCATGGTATTATTAGTCCGGTGGCGTTCGTAGCGTTTTTCTAACCCTTCAGCTAGCATGGACTCTACTCGCTCTTGCAGGGCGTAGAGGTGAGGGATAGCAGGGGTGGATGGGGTGTTGTTTTTCTCGTGGTTTTTGGCAAATTCGCAGAAGTCGAAGTAGTAACCACGATCATCCTGAGTGGCGGCACGTTCTAGAGCCGCGTCTGAGGTGACGAAGACGGCTAGCCCTGGGGGAAGCGCAATGGCTTTCTGGACTCCAGCAAGGAGGACATCGATCTCTAATTCATCGTAGTTGATCGGCATGGCTGAGAGGGAAGACACGGTGTCTACCACGAGGAGGACATCGTCGAATGACTTTACGACTTCCGAGATTTCTCTGAGCGGGTTCAGAACTCCAGTCGAGGTTTCATTGTGAACGAGAGTGACGGTGTCAAAGCCCCCTTCTGCGAGCTTAGCTCGGACGCTTTCAGGGTCGATCGCCTGCCCCCATTCGACTTGAATCTTTTCTGCTTCTTTTCCACAGCTTTGGGAAACTCCATACCATTTGTCTGAGAATGCACCACAGCACAGATTAAGGACTTTTTTCTGCACAAGGTTACGTATGCAGCCTTCCATGATACCCCACGCAGATGAGGTGGAAAAGAAGACGGGGCGCGTGGTGCCTACGACCTGGCGAATCCCAGGCTGGATGGAGGCGTATAGTTCTTCAAAGTCTTTTCCACGATGGCCTATCCCAGGGCCTGCCATGGCGGCATATGTTTCTGGGGCGACATCAACTGGACCTGGAATAAACAACTTAGGCTTCGACATGGGGCGGAAATTTGTCTTCTAGACTTGGTTCTGTCGAGCGGATTTCAAGCTGGCGCATGGGGACGGGGCGATTTAAGGTCAAGCGGTTAAGATTCTTCCCATTTACATCCTCGGGAAATGCGTGACATTGCTTAAGGAGAAGATCATAGTCCTGCCCCCAACCCATGAAGCGACGACAGATTTTGAAACTGAGTTCTGGAGCAATCATTGCCTTACCGGCCTGTTCCGTAAAGAGAGACGAACTCCCCCCAAGTGTGGCTAAGACCGTCCCCGCCCAAGCTGTTCCCCCTAGGCCTCAGCCGGTAAAAGTGGGTGCAAATACCCAGTACCGTCCACCTGCCTATGTGAATCAAGGATTAAGGAATCCTAATATGAATTTACCTTCGCAGTTTAGCGGGACGACTGTGAGCCATTCTCGCGGGCTTTCAAATAATCCTTATGTGGCGATGACCTTCGATGATGGTCCTCACCCTCAGAATACTCCACGCCTTCTTGATATGCTCCGAGCGCGGAATATCAAAGCGACCTTTTATGTCATCGGAGGGAATGTGGATCGCTACCCCCACATCGTCCGGCGCATCGTCGCAGAAGGGCATGAAATAGGGAATCACACATACACCCACCGCAAGTTAACCTCGCTTGGTGACTCTGAGGTTAAGAAGGAGATGCGCCGGACTGAAGACGCCATCGTGAGAGCGGCTGGAGTGAGACCTCGGACGATGCGGCCTCCCTACGGAGCTCTTCTAACACGTCAACGGAGCGCGGTCTTCGCGGACTTTGGTTATCCTACGATTATGTGGTCCGTTGATCCGAATGACTGGAAGCGCCCTGGGCCTTCTGTCGTGGCTTCTCGGATTTTAAAAGGAGCTCATAATGGGGCCATTATTCTCGCTCATGACCTACACGCCCCGACGGTAGACGCGATGCCTAAGACTTTCGATGGGCTGCTCTCGCGAGGCTTTCAGTTTATCTCAGTTTCTCAACTTCTCGCCCAGAAGGGTCAGGCCTAGTCGCGACCTTTCCTTGCGAGAACCTCTCTTTTACCCCCTATCATGTTCGGCGAACGCTACTTTGCGACGCGACAACGCCTGACCGAAGTGGTCTCAGGTGTGCGTGAGCTAGGGGAGAAGACTGAGGCTGATGTGGGGAATTTAAGTGCTGAAGGAGATTTTCTAAAAGGCCTCCAGAGCCCTTTCCTCTTCGTCGTCTGCGGTGAGGTGAATGCTGGGAAATCGACTCTGGTTAATGGGCTGTTTGGAGAAGAGTTGTGTAAAGTGAATGTCTTACCAGAGACCGAGAAGGTCCATTGGTATCGCTGGGCCAAAGAAGCTAAGACCATCAATACCACGCCGACCTTGGAGGAGCGCTATCGTCCCGTCGACTTCCTCCAAGATTTTAATATCGTAGACACTCCTGGAACAAATTCGGTGGTTCCAGGCCACCAGCCTATTACGGAGCGTTTTCTACCAGTGGCGGACCTTCTCTTATTTGTGTTCCCAGTGAGTAATCCTTGGGGAGCGGCGACTTGGCAGTTTATCTCACGTTTGCCAGAAGAACAGCTCCAGAATGTCGCCTTCGTTCTTCAACAAGCAGACTTACGCAGTGATGAAGATCTCGCAGTGATCTTAGAGCACATGCGCACTTTAGCTGAGCAAAAGACAGGAGCTCGGCCAGAGGTTTTTCCTGTCTCTGGGCGCATGGCGATGGAGGCTAAGAGAGCCCAGCCGTTTTCCTCTAAACTCTGGGAAAAGAGTGGTTATCCAGCGCTGGAGGCCTTCATTTCGAAGAGAGTTTCTGGAAATCCGGAGCGGCGGCGCGTCTTACAAGATGTCCGTGACTCTACTCAAGTGGCTCTGCGGCGCATTGAGGAGAATATCGAAAAGCGCACGGCGAGGCTGGATAGTGATCAGCGTTTCCTCCGGGAACTGGAGAATGAGGTGGATGGGCGCCGTGAGGGACAGGCTAAGATCCTCTCAGAACGTCTCAGTGGGCTGGGTGAGGTTTTTTTGAAGCAGGGGACTCAAGCGGTCGATAACTTATCTTCAAGAATGTCTATTCCACAGAGCTTCCTTTCTCTTTTCCAGCAAGAGTCTCTTCCTACCCAGATTGAAAAAGGATTGATCGAGGCAGTGAAAGAGGCTGTTCAAGAAACAGCCTCTCAGGATGGTTCTAAGCTAGTCCAGAACTGCCGTGCACACTGGGCCACGGTCGAGCCGAGAATTAAGAGAAATCTCCAAGTTCAGACCCCAGACTTCGATAAAGATACTGAGTCCCTTTCGGGGACGAGTGAGCGCTTTGTACGCAGATTAGGCCGTTCTTCTAAACAGGCTGTTGCACATCTGAAACTCCGAGGAACATTAGACATGCAAATGGAAAGTCGCCGTGCCATTCTTCGCCGATACATGGTCGCCGTACTGTGTGCCCTGATTTCAGCAGGAGTATTTGGGGGATTAAATTTATCTTTTTTACCTTGGGCTGCGATCGCGGTGGCCCTCCTTCTTCTCATCGCAGCAGGAATTTATGCGGGTAAGTCCCGTGAACTCCTTTGTCAAAGCTTCACCGAACGGATCGAGGACCTTAGGCAACCTTTCGCGGATTCTCTGGCAAGTGACTATAAGGAAGGAGTGCGGGAATTCTATGTGGAATACGGAGGCCTCTTTGAAATCGTCCGCCGACGGATTGCCGAGCAGAAACTCCTCTTAAAACCGCAGCTGGAGAGGTGGAATGACCTCTTCCTAGAGCTGAAAGCAATCGAGCAGGAAATTTAGGCGGAGATTTGAAAATCTAAATATGGCTCCGTTCACTACTGTCTCTCCGCATGCCAGCACCTCTGTGGATGCAGCCTTAAAATTAATGACCCTAAAGGTCATGATAAGCTCTCGGACTTTAGAGTCGAAATTATCGAGCCTTTATAAAGCAGGAAAAATCGTAGGAGGGGTCTATCTAGGAACTGGCCAAGAAGCATTCTCAGCCTCCCTTGGGTGTTGCCTAGACCAAGAGCTTGATATTTTTGCACCTCTCATTCGAGACCAAGCAGGGAGGACCGGTTTCGGGGAACCTCTCATCGAGGCCACGCGGACTTATCTAGGCTCAGTCTTAGGACCGATGAGAGGACGTGATGGTAATATCCATCGTGGCCGGCCGGCCCAGAGACGTCCTGCGATGATTAGTCATCTGGGCACTTCCGTTTCATTGGTGGCAGGGATGTTAATGGCTCGCCGAATGAGAGGGGAGCTTAAGGGCGTGGTGGGCGCGACTTGTGTGGGAGATGGGGCCACTTCCACTGGAGCTTTTCACGAAGGGTTAAATCTCGTAGCGGTGGAAAAACTACCCATGGTGATTTTAGTCGCTGATAACCAGTTTGCTTACTCCACACCACGTGAGCGCCAATTTGCCTGTGAGAAACTGATCGACAGGGCGAAGGGCTATGGCGTGGCTGGCAGTGAGGTAGATGCTACGAGTCTAACGGCTTGCCTAGAGGTTATTTCAGGGGCAGTTCAGGCCGCTCGTGCAGGGGAGGGGCCTCAGTTAGTTGTAGGGAAACTTCTACGCCTCTGTGGGCACGGTGAACATGATGATGCTTCTTACGTGGCGAAGCGACTCAGGGAATCTAACTTAGGGAAAGATTGCTTAGAAGTGGGCATTCAAGAAGTTCTCGACGAAGGTCTAGTCAGTGAGAGGGAAATTAATGAATGGAAGAGAGAGGCAGCGGAGCGGGTGCAGGAGGCGGTAGCGGCTGCTCAAAAAGATCCCACTCCTGACCCTTACCAAGAGGACTGGAAAGCAGTATCAGAGGAGGGAATGCAGTAATGAGTGTGACTTATATCGACGCCATTCATCAGGCACAGCTTGATCTACTTAAGGAGAGGGATGATGTGTTTCTTTACGGGCAGGACATTGGCTCATTTGGAGGAGCATTTAAGGCGACTCAGGGATTACAAGAGCGCTTCCCAGACCGTGTTTTAGACTCCCCGATTAGTGAGGACGCGATGGTGGGAATGGCGATGGGGGCGGCTCTTAGTGGGATGCGCCCGATTGTGGAGATGCAGTTCGCGGACTTTTCTTCCATTGCCTTTAATCAAATCGTGAATCATGCGGGAACGCATTTTTATCGAACGGGGGTTCCCGTCCCGATCACGGTGAGATTACCCTGTGGGGGGACTCCCGGTTCTGGGCCTTTTCACAGTCAGATGGTGGAGACTTTATATGCTCATTACCCCGGAATTATCGTGGCAACTCCGGCGACGGTATCTGATGCCTACCATCTCCTAAAACAGGCAGCGGTGCTAGATGACCCCGTGGTGTTTTGTGAACATAAGTTTCTCTACCGCTGGCTAAAAACGGAGGCAATAGAAGCCGAGCCGCTCCCTCTCGGACTGGCGCGAATCGCGAGGCCCGGAAAGCACGCTACCGTGGTGACTTATAGTGCGATGGTCCATGAGGCTGTGCGTGCCGCTGACCGGATGGCTGATGAGGGCTGGGAAATTGAGGTGGTTGATTTAAGGTCAGTGAAGCCTCTGGATACTGATACTGTAATCGCCTCTGTCGCCCGCACCGGGCGGCTGCTCGCACTGGGTGAGGCATTTCCGTGGGGAGGAGTGAGTGCTGAAATTGTCTCACGAGTGGTGGCAGAGGGTTTTCACCTTCTCGATGCTCCTCCAATGCGTTTAAATGCTAAGGACACCCCCATTCCCTATCACCCAGACCTATGGGCGGCCCATCGCCCCACGCCTGAGTCGATCATAGAGAAACTGCGCGAACTTCTTAATCTCTAAACGATATGCCTTCTGTCCCTATCATCATGCCCCAACTCGGTGAGTCAATTGCTGAGGCGAAAATCGTAAGACTACAAATTGCGGTCGGCGCTCAGGTTCAGGCAGACCAAGAGATTATCGAGGTGGAGACCAATAAGGCGACGATGGCCGTAACGACTCTCTGCGGAGGAGTGGTGACTGAGATTCGCGCCGAGGAGGGGGTAGATTACCCGGTGGGAAGCCTCTTGGGCATTTTAGAGGCTAGCCAAGAAGAGGTGGCTCGCACTGGAGCTCCGGTGATCGGCGAGCAGAAGGAAGAGAGTGCTCCAGCGGATAAAGAAGAGGTGAATTTACACTTTCGCCAGACTGATAAAAGCTATGAAGAGCCTAAGGTGGTAGAGCCGAGCGTGAAGGGGCTTCCAGTGCCGGCGGGGATGAAGGGCGCTCACTATATTTCGCCACGTATGCGCGCTAGAATGTGTGAATTGGGCCTTAGAGAAGCTGATATTTCGGCGATTGTAGGGAGCGGTGCGGGAGGAAGAGTCACGGTGGATGATCTCGAAAAATTCTTAGATTACATCGCAGATTGGCCTCACAGTGCGGCTTCACCGATGAGGCTAGCCGTGGCTGATGCGATGAGGCGGAGCTGGTCCCGCCCTCTTGCGACAGTCGGCCTGCCAGTGGTATTAGATGCAGTGCTGGCGCATCGGGCGCAGCAGAGTCCTAAGCCCGGGCTGACTCTTTATGTGCTGCGAGCCTTCGCGATAGCCTTAGCTGAGGAGCCTGCTACGGCAGGGTTTTTAATTGGCGAGAAGATTGTTCATCCACGTGCTTTTGACATCGGCGTGGCTGTGCAGGTGGAAGACGGCGTGATGGTTCCAGTTTTACGAAATGTGGATCAACTCAGTGTCCAAGAGCTGACTGAAGAGTACGGGAGTTTAGTAGATGAGGCGAGAAGCCGACGGCTGAGGGCAGAGCAAACGCAGGGAGGAATCGCCACGGTGACGAATTTTGGAACCTTCGGCTTAAAGTGGGGAACCCCGATTCCTCTGCCTAACGAGACTCTCATTCTGGGCTTAGCTGCGGGGATTAAGAAACCGTTTTGGAGTGAGGCGGTGGGGGCCTTCGTGCCGGTGACTGAGACTGAACTTTGCCTCACCTTTGACCACCGCGTGGTGGATGGGGGAGGTGCTGGTCTTCTTTTACAGAGGATTGCGGCTCTTTTACAAGAACCAGAGAAGCTCTAAGAGTAAGCATGAAAAAGGACCAATGCAGCATGCCTTGGTCCTGGTCATAAAAGATGATGGCTCTTCTTTTCTTAGCCTCCTCCAGAGTTGGCGAGGGCTTTGTCCTCTTCAGGGAGGAAGGGAGCGAAGCGGCCTTTTTCGATCGATTTCATGTAGGCCTCCTGTGGGGAGATCATTCCACCCTGAAGTTTTTCAAAGATAGCGTCATCCATAAACTGCATTCCGAGTGATTTCCCTCCGATGATGACATCGTAGAGTTTTTGGGTCGCTCCTTCGCGGATGATTGCGGCCACGGCAGGGGTGGCGATGAGAATCTCATTCACGGCGACACGGCCTGGTTTATCAGTTCGCTTACAGAGGAGCTGGGCCACCACGCCACGGAGGGAGGCTGCGAGCATGGTGCGGACCTGTGATTGCTGGTCTGCGGGGAAGACGTCGATAATCCGGTCTACCGTTTTACGAGCGTTGTTCGTGTGAAGGGTGCCGAAGACGAGGAGGCCAGTCTCGGCGGCGGTGAGTGCGAGTGAGATGGTCTCAAGATCGCGCATCTCACCGACTAGGACGATGTCAGCATCTTCACGGAGGCAGGCACGGAGCCCGTCTGAGAACTCAGGAGTCTGGATGGGGACTTCCCGCTGAGTGATGATGGACTGCTTACTCCGGTGGACGAACTCGATGGGTTCCTCAATGGTGATGATGTGCCGATTAAAGTTACTATTGATGTAGTCAATGAGGGCCGCTAAGGAGGTGGATTTACCAGATCCGGTGGGACCAGTGACGAGGACTAGACCAGAGCGCATGTGGCCAAATTCCTTAATCACGGGCGGGAGGTTTAGATCTTCGATAGAGGCAATTTCAGTGGGAATGAGGCGGAAGACGGCTCCGAGACCGTTTTGCTGTTTCATGAAGTTACAGCGGAAACGGGACTCTTCATCCATCTCATAAGCGAAGTCGAGGTCACCAGTTTTAAGATACTGTTCAAAGGGCCCGGGCTCACAGATCTCAGCGAGCAGGTCTTGGATTTCCTGACTTTCAAGGACGGGTTCATCAGGGATCGCGGAGACTCCTCCGTGGACACGGACTTTGGGGGGAGACCCTTCAGAGAGGTGGAGGTCAGAGCCCCCAGAGGAGACGAGATATTGGAAAAGACGGTCAATTTTAGCCATGCTAGAAAGGGTATTGGTGCTTTGAAATTAGGATTGGAAGAAGAGTTTCATTTGCTGGCTATCTTCACAGCGGTAGAGGGTTTCTTCTTGGGTAATGAGGCCTTGGGTGTAGAGGTTCCGGAGTGATTCATCCATGGTGATCATGCCGACGTTTTTACCGGTCTGCATGATACCGGGCAGCATGAAGGTTTTCCCATCTCGGATGGTGGCGGCGACTGCTGCGGTATTGACTAGAAGTTCTAATGCCATCACCCGGCCACTCCCATCGGCATTAGGGACGAGTTGCTGGGAGATGACTCCACGGAGTGATTCAGAGACCATGATGCGGATTTGATCACGCTGATCGACGGGAAAAACATCGAGGACTCGGTCTAGGGTCCGTGGGGCGTTCCCAGTGTGGAGGGTGGCTAGGACGAGGTGCCCTGTTTCTGCTGCGGTGAGGGCGAGTTGGATCGTTTCGAGGTCACGCATTTCCCCGACCATAATGACGTCAGGATCTTCTCGGAGAGCTCCACGGAGGGCTTTAGGAAATGATTCGGTATGAGCACCGATTTCACGCTGGTTTACATGGCATCCTTGTGACTGGAAGACGTACTCGATGGGGTCCTCAAGGGTGAGGATGTGGTCTTCACGGTCTTTGTTAATGAAGTCTACGAGAGCAGCCATGGTGGTGGATTTACCAGAACCGACGGAGCCGGTGATGAGGATGAGTCCATTTTGATAGCGGGTGAGGGGTTTGATGTGCTGGATGGGTAGACCGAGGTCTTCCATCGTGCGGATATTGGTAGAGATGATGCGGAAGACGATCTCATATCCGAGCCGCTGCTTGATGACGGAGGCACGGAAACGACCGAAGTCGGTGGCGTATGCGAAGTCAATATCTCCGATCTTCTGGAGATGTTCCCAGCGCTCGTCGTCAAGGAAGGCGCGGGTGAGTCGCTCGGTATCCTCAGGACGGAGCGGACCATGAGTGTCCCAGATGGGGCTTAGGCTTCCGAAGCGCCGCCAAGCAGGGGGATAACCGGCAGGGAGGTGGATATCGGAGCATTCGTATTCGATCCCGAGTTTGAGGTATTCGTCTACGTGGGCTAGGACTTCGTGATCTGACATAAGTGAGCGATATGATTTAGAAAGGAAAGGGGATGAAAATGACCAAGGAGAGAAATCACTTTTGTGATGGATCGCCAAGCATGGAATTATCAGGTAGGGGGCCAAGACGTTTTTCGGCGTAGTCTTTGGCGGCTTTTATGGCGTAAGTGGTCAAGGCGGGGCGTACGAGGCCGAGGGTAAGCCGCAGTGAGCGGTTGATGAGGCCTCGGCGTTTATTTAGGTGGGTGTAGATGATTTTTTTTCGTCTTAGGGCGAGGCTGAGGCTTAGTGCAGCGAGAGCACTTCCGATGAGCCAGCGCTTGGGGTGGCTCCGAACTGATTTCTGAACTTGTCTGGAGAGGCTGAGCTCAGTCTGTAAATCTTGGCGACTGTTGCTGAGCTCAGCTCGCTGAAGAGCAAGTTGCGCAATTAGGGCTTTTTTTTGTGCTTCAGCCATTCTTGTTCTTTTAGGAGTTCATCGCGGGTGTATGGGAATAAATCTTGATTCAGCCCTATTTTTTGAGCCTGTTTGAAAAGGATGAAGGCGCTGATGAGGTGGAGGGCTGCTAAGATGAGGGATGCGCCGGTCCAGTTGGCGAGGGTGAGGTGGGTGTTAGGATTTAAGGCAGCACTGAGAATGCCGATGAGGGAGACAAGGAGAAGGAGGTAGCCGATAAGGAGGAGGGCGATGGAGAGGAGGAGGAGGTAGATCTTTTTCCGGTAAAAAAGGCCAGCTTCCTTCGCCTCGATCGTGAAGAGCTCAGACTTTAATTTCAGGTAGGCTGAAGCCTCTTGTAAAAAGGAGGTGATTTCTGCCTTCAAGCCGGTGGGAGGTTAGGGTGGATTAAATGGGCTTTCTAGCGCCGGATAAGGAGACCTAAGACGAAGCCGATGCCTACCGCAGAGAGTGCGGCCTTGGTAGGGTTCTCCCGGATGTAATCTTCTAGGGAAGCGTGGACCTCGCGTGCTTTTTCCCGAGAGTCTTGCCAACTTTCAGAGGCTGCTCCTTTGAAGTGTGTGGCTTTTTCTCCAATTTTCTCGCTGGCGGCGGTTTTAAGGCTTTGCGCTTTTTCTCCGGCGAAGTCTCGGATTTGTGCTGCTTTCTGGACGGCAGCTTCTTTTAGAGCGCTGGCTTTCTCAGGGCTACTGACGGAGACTCGGGAGGTCATCTTACCTTCTGCTGCGGCGCGGAGGTCACTGGCGGCCGAGTTGGCGTCTGGAGAGTCAGAAAAGGGAACGGAATCTGGGGCGGCGTATGCATCACTCATATGGCATTACTTTTGTCCCGATGCTCTGGGATGACAAGAGAATCCTCTGGAGTTAAACGCTGTGTGGGAGAAAATTTAGGGAAGGTGTTTAAGAATTTCTTGGTGAACTTCTTCAGGGGTTTTCTCTGCGTTTATGCGGTGAATAAAGGGGTCGGGTAGGGAGGTGAAAATCTTATGACATTCTTGTAAGGCCTCACGTTGTTCAAATTGGTTGGCCTGACCGTCTCGCACGCCAATGCGTTCTAGGGCGAGGTCGAGGTCAAGTTCTAGCAAGAAGACGTGATCAGGGAGTGGGGCGAATTTCTCATTAAGTGTGCGTATTTCGAGCGGGTCGAAGCCTCGCACGCCTTGGTAGGCCATAGTGGAGAAGAAGTAGCGGTCGAGGATGACGGTAGCACCCCGTGAGAGCGCAGGTTTAATGAGGGTCTCGACATGCTCTCTACGATCTAGGTGGAAGAGGTCGAGCTCTTCTTGAGGAGAGAGGCGGCCATTTTCGGCGGAGTTTCTCAAGCGGGTACCGTGCGGGCCATCACTGGGTTCTTTAGAGCAGATGATTTCTTGGCCAGCGGTTCTGAGGGCCTCGGCGAGAAGTGTGACTTGGGTCGATTTACCGGTGCCGTCGATTCCTTCAAAAACGATGAACATAAGGAAAGTAGTGGCACGCTCAGCAGGACTCGAACCTGCAACCCCCGCATTAGAAGTGCGATGCTCTATCCAGTTGAGCTATGAGCGCGTGTTAGGAGTGGTTCTAGCGAGGGCTTCGGCCTCAGACAAGCCGGATGAGTCACAAGAGGGTAAATTTTTTTCGACTAGGCTGAGGGTGGGGATTTTAAGCCCTTCTTGGTCAAGTTGGCTAAAGTCACGGGGGTAGTCACTTTTAGGAAGGGTGATTTCGGCGAGGTGGAGGCAGGCCCAAGCCCGCCAGCTACGTAGGGTGCTGTGCTCACCAGACATCCGAGAGGCGAGATGCTGAAAGTGGCGAACGGGATTTCCGATGAAGAGGGTGGTGGAGCGATTTATGAGAAACCAGACGAGGGCAGGATAGGGGGCGGGAAGGTCCGGGACCATGGCGGCTTTGTTAAGTTGGAGGATGGCTTGGGCGGGTTTTTTCTGTTGCCAGAGGGAGTGGGAGAGTTCTAGGCAGGCTTGGTGGAAGGGGGCGCCAAGGGTTTTACGGTGTTGGCGGGTGTGGGTGGGACCGAGCTGAGGCTGGGCGGGAGGAAGGTAAGGATTTAACACAGGGGGAAGATTTAAGGTTTCCTGATGGGCGATCGCGAGTCACAGTCGTGACCGTCACAATCATGGTTGAAACATGGCAACAAATTGCACTCGGTCTACTCGTTCTTCTTGTCTTTACCAGTTTTATTAAGGAGTGGGTTTCTCCGGAAGTGGTGGCTTTAGGAGCTCTAGTGAGTTGTGTCTTAATCGGGGTGCTACCGATTGCGGTGCCTAGTCCTGCTGCGGGCTTAGAGGGGGCAGAGCTACGAGATGCCTTGAGGCGTTTTAATGCGGATGCGCTGCGAGTTTTTGCCCACCCTGCTCCGATTACGGTAGCGTGTATGTTTGTCTTGAGTGCTGCTTTGGAAAGAACGGGAGTCATTGAAGTCCTCGGAAATTGGTTTGAGCGGACGGCGGGGACGAGTCCACTGCGGATGATGGTGATGATGATTCTTATTGTGGCGGGTCTGTCTGGCTTTATGAATAACACTCCGGTGGTGGTGGTGTTTTTACCGATTGTGCTGGGGATTTGCCGGCGTAAAGACTGGAAGGCTTCTAAGTATCTGATCCCACTTTCTTATGCCGCGATCGTGGGGGGGACGGTGACGATTATTGGGACTTCGACCAATCTCGTGGCTTCAGGAATCGCGGCGTCTTATGATCAGGATTACGCGTTTGGTTTTTTTGATGTCACTCCTCTGGGGCTGATTTTCGTGGCGATCACCTTCGTGTATTTACTGACGATTGGGAAAAAGCTCTTACCAGACCGAGTCACCCTAGCAGCTCTTATTGATAGTAAGGATTCACGGGAGTTTATCACGCGGGCTTATGTCTCTAAGGAGTCTCCTCTGATCGGGGCGCTTTTTACCGAGTCTTCTCTGAAGAAGATGAAGAAGGCGCGGGTTATCGATGTGGTAAGAGATGGGCGGAGGGTGCAGACTGAGTTAAATAAGGTGGTATTTAAGGAGCAGGATGAGGTGATCATTAAAGGGAGGCTGGGGGATTTAATGGGGCTTTCGAGTCAAGATGGGATCACGCAGGGGACTCCGGATCACTTGGGTCTAGAGAATGTGCGGACGGAGACTGCGGTGATGATGGAGGGGATCATCGGGCCTGACTCGAGCCTTGCGGGGAAGAGTCTGAAGGAGCTAAACTTTCGCCAGCGTTTCGGGGTGATTATTGTCGCGGTGCATCGCCGGGGGCGTAACTTACAGGAGCGCTTTGAGGATGTGAAATTGTCCTTTGGAGACACTCTTTTAGTGCAGGGGCCAGCTCGGCGGATGTCAGAGCTTTTCGAGCTGAAAGACTTCGTCAATTTGAGTGAACCTAAGGAGATGGCGATTCGCTCTAAAAAGGCCCCACTTGCGATTGTGGCGATCTTGGCTTTTATGATTCTTGGCCTCCTCAGTGGGGTGGGGGTGACTCCGCCGATCCCGATTGTCCTCGTGGCATTAGCGGCGGCGGTCTTTGTCCTAGTCACAAGATGCATTGATCCATCAGAGGCCTATCAGGCGATCGAGTGGAAGGTTCTTTTCTTAATCATCGGGATGCTTGGGCTGGGCCAAGCTTTACAATTTTCAGGAGTGGCAGAGCTCCTCGCTAAACAGGTGGTGAACTCGACTCAGGGGATGGACCCGCGTTTCTTAGTGGCACTATTTTATCTCCTCGCGGCCGTGATGACTGAGATGGTGAGTAATAATGCCGTTGCGGCCTTACTAACTCCATTGGGGATCATCGTGGGAGTTCAGCTGGGGGTCGATCCTAAGGCCTTTATCGCGGCGGTAATGTTCGGCTCCTCAGCTAGCTTTGCGACCCCGATCGGTTATCAGACGAATACCTTCGTTTATGGTGCAGGGGGGTATAAATTTGGAGATTTCTTCAGGGCAGGTTTTCCCTTAGCGGTCATTCTCTGGCTCGTGGCGAGTTTTTTAATTCCGGTAATTTGGCCCCTTTAGGTAATTCGCTCTGACATTCCGTTGACCTCGGAGCTCACGGAAGGTAATGACTCTCAGTAGATGAAATCACCTATTACCGTTTCGCTCACTGGTGCTGCTGGCCAGATTGGTTACGCTCTTCTCACTCGCATCGCTTCAGGGTCCATGTTCGGCCTAGATCAGCCTGTAAATCTCCGCCTTATTGAGATCGAGCCAGCGATGGCTGCACTAGAGGGCACGGTGATGGAGCTTGATGATTGCGCTTTCCCTCTGCTGAATGAGATCGTGCCCACTTGTGATTTAAACGAGGGATTTCGTGGGTCAGACTGGGCACTCTTAGTTGGTTCCGTTCCTCGGAAGGCGGGGATGGAGCGTGCGGACCTCCTCGGAATTAATGGAAAAATTTTTACCGGTCAGGGACAAGCGATCGCGGCCAATGCAGCCCCTAGCGTGCGCACTCTTGTAGTAGGGAATCCCTGTAATACGAATTGTCTCATCGCCATGAATAATGCGGCTGGTATTCCTAATGACCAGTTTTTCGCTATGACTCGGCTTGATGAAAACCGCGCGAAAAGTCAGCTCGCAACTAAGGCTGGCGTTCATAGCCGTGCCGTGACGAATCTCTGCATTTGGGGAAATCACTCAGCCACTCAGTATCCAGATTTTACGAATGCTCGAATTAACGGTGAACTTGCCACCGAGGTGATTCGTGATCGGGAGTGGTTGGAAGGTGAGTTCATATCCACTGTCCAACAGCGCGGCGCTGCCATCATTAAGGCACGTGGCCAAAGCTCCGCAGCCTCTGCGGCGAATGCTGTGGTAGATACCGTCCGTTCGCTAACCACTCCCACCCCTGAGGGCGACTGGACGAGTGTCGCCGTGTGCTCTGATGGCTCTTATGGAATCCCAGAGGGCTTGATCGCCTCTATGCCGATCCGGACTGATGGAGAGAAGTGGAGTGTTGTTCAAGGACTTTCCCTTGATTCGTTTTCCCAGACTAAAGTGGATGCTTCGGTAGCGGAGTTGAGCGAAGAGCGTGAAGCGGTCAAGGACCTTATCTCAGCCTAAGCAACTATGGGATCACCATTGATAATTGCCGACCGTCAGTTCAGCTCACGCCTCATTCTTGGGACAGGCAAGTTCCCTTCAAACGAGCTCATGAGCGCAGCTCTCGGCACCTCTGGAACCGAGATGGTGACAGTCGCACTAAGGCGAGCAGACCTCAGTGGGCATGATGATCCCTTTGCTAATATCCTCGAATTTATCGATCCAGAAAAATACCTGCTCTTGCCTAACACGAGCGGAGCAATGAACGCTGAGGAGGCCGTGCGGCTCGCTCGCTTAGCGGTAGCGGCTGGCTTACCGAAGTGGGTGAAATTAGAAATTCACCCTGATCCGACTTACCTGCTCCCTGATCCGATCGAGACCCTCAAGGCTGCGGAACAACTGGTAAAAGAGGGCTTCACCGTCCTTCCCTATATCAATGCGGACCCTGTTTTAGCGAAGCGCCTTCAAGAAGTAGGCACCGCCACCGTGATGCCGCTCGGCGCTCCCATCGGGAGTAATCGGGGAATCGCAACCCGCGATCAGATCCGTATCATTATCGACCAAGCGGAGGTCCCAGTCATCGTGGACGCGGGAATCGGAGCGCCTAGTCACGCTGCTGAGGCGATGGAACTCGGGGCAGATGCGGTATTGGTAAATACCGCCATCGCCATAGCCTCGGATCCCTGCCGGATGGGCGAGGCATTTAAGAAGTCAGTGGAGGCAGGACGAGCTGCCTTCGAGATGGGCCTGCCAGAAATGAGTGACTCAGCATCTGCGACAAGCCCCTTGACTGGTTTTTTGAATCAGCCGTAAGAAAACCCTCCGTCTAAGCTCAGAGCGTGATTTTTTTCTAAAAAATCTACGATAAATCGAGATTCTTAGGAGAATTTTATGGAAACTGTGGCTTATTGGAATCAGACTGTCCGCCACAGAAGTGCCCATTCTGGACTCGTTCGCCCCTTCACCTAATGCCTGACGACACAAGTAAACTGCAAGCAACTCGCATCATTGTGACTGCGGCAGCTGCGGTGGTCTTAGTCACCGGTCTTAAGCTCGCGCAGTCCCTCTTCATTCCTATTCTCCTTGCGGCGTTCATCGCCACCGTTTCTTTCCCGATCACCTCGTGGCTCCGCAAGAGGAAAATTCCACGCCCGATCGCCGTTCTTCTTACCGTCCTAGTAGACTTCGCCTTTCTGAGTGGCATTGTCGTCATCGTAGTGACCTTGATGGGGGACCTAGATGCCAAGTGGCAAGATAAGTACTATCCTGCGATGAATTTAAAGATCGAGGAGGTCTCGGAATCGGCCGTAACCATTCTTGAGAAATGGGAAATTCCTGATGCCAGAGAAAAGGTGAGGCAATACGCTACGATTGAGATCCCACAGCAGATCGGAGAGAGCGTGAATCCATTCTCTCTTGGTAAAGATGTCGCCTTTCGCGTGCTCTCTTTTCTCGGCACGACTCTCCTGATTTTAATCCTCACCGTTTTCATGCTCAGCGAGGCCCGTATGTTTGGTCGGCGAGTGAATGCTATTCTAGATGCCCATGGTCCTAACCTAGACCGGATTCTTAGCGCCACTGCGGATATTCAGCGTTACCTCGCCATGAAAACCGTGGTCAGTCTAGTCACCGGCTTCTTAGCCGGCTTCCTGTGTTGGGCTGCAGGCTTAGACTTCTTCGTTCTCTGGGGAATCGTGGCCTTTGCTTTTAATTTCATCCCGGTGCTCGGTTCCATCATTGCAGGAGTTCCCCCCTTTATCCTCGCCTTCCTCGTAGATGGAGGTCCCAGTGCTCTTGCCGTAGGAGTTGGCTATGTCTCGATTAATGTTTTCTTAGGGAATTTCCTAGAACCCATGCTAATGGGGCGCCGCTTTGGTCTCTCCACTCTTGTCGTCATCGTCTCAGTTCTTTTCTGGGGCTTTGTCTGGGGACCAGTGGGGATGCTCCTAGCCGTTCCCTTAACGATGGTCCTTAAGGTGATGTTAGATAACTCAGATGAACTCCGCTGGATGGCCGTGGCAATCACGAAGGAAAAAAGAAGACACCCCTTACTCATTCCAGAAGAAGATGATGGGGGAGCCCTCCTGACTGAGGAACCCCTCCCCAGTGAAAAAATGAACCTCTCCGGGATCACACCTGAAAAACGGAGCTAGAAAACCGCTCGGTGTTGTCATTGAAACATCTTCGTCTAGGATCTGGCCGTGCATAAAAGTGCTGTCCAGCGACTGGCCTTCATCTCGATCATTCTTCTGATCGTCCTGATCTTCGCAGGGGCTATCGTCAGGGTCACCGGATCTGGTTTAGGATGCCCCGATTGGCCGACTTGCTGGGGGCAGCTCATTCCTCCTACCCAGGTCGATCAAGTGGACCGTGAGAAATTGGCCGCAGACATTCCACGTTTTCAGAAAGCCGCTAAGAAATTTGGCCGTGATCCTGAGCAGATCACCGTCGACTCCCTACTAGAAGAGTTCGATGGGGTGCAGACTTGGATCGAGTTTATCAATCGCCTCCTTGCCCTACCAGTCCTCTTAGCGAATTTCCTCCTCATGATCGCCTGCTTAAAATCTGGGACACTTCAGAAAGAAGGCATCGCGGCCTTCTCCCTCGTCATCATCAGCGCTCTCACCGGGATCATAGTCGTCGCGAGTGGGCTACATGCGGGAGTGGTCACCATACACATGGCGCTCGCTTTCCTCCAGCTCTTCCTTCTCACCTATATGCTCTGGGCGGGTGGAGTAAAAGGGAGTCGACGTGCCCAGATTCCATCCTGCACCCGAGGGCAAGTTATGGTGCTTCTCGTCTGTGTCATGATCGAGTGGGCCCTCGGTTCTCAGATCCGTGAGATGACTGACCGCCTACAAATGGAAAAAGGGATTCACTCCAGAGCAAGTTGGATTCATGAAATTTCGGCGAGCGCGATCTATCTCACTCATCGTAGTTTTTCCTGGTCTATTCTAATTGCCGCCCTCTGGCTGGGTTACCAAGTCCGCTGGAAGGGCTTAGTCCCTCGCCTTGTCTTGAGCGTAGTGGCTGCTCTCATGATTATGGGCTTTATTCTTAGCACCTCAGGGATTCATGCCCTTGTCCAAGTCCTCCACGTAGGTCTAGCTGGAGTCCTCGTAAGCGCGGTCTTCTACTGGTGGCTCGCAGCTGCGAAGCCCTCTAAAAAAGGAGGCCATCGTGCCTGAAGGGGGATACCGTAAAAAGACCTTCCAGCTAGAAAATCTACGGGCTTTTCCCGCAGGAATTGTCGAAACGATCGGAACCACCTTCTCTATTCTCATCGCTAACCGTGTCTTTGATGCGGGTAGCTTGGCCAAGGCCTCCCTAGTGGCGCTTCCCAGTCTCGGCCTTCTGCTCAGCCTCTTTGTCGTGCAGGCCGTCCGGCGGAGTGGACTCAGCGCGAATGCCATGCTCGCCTTTATCTTTGTCGTTTCAGGACTTGGTTTTACCATTAGCTCCCTTGCTGGTGACCGATTTGAAATTTACCTCTTAGGCATGGTCATCGCCCTCGTCACGATGACGCTCAACGTTCCACTTTTTTCCCAAATTTACCGCCGTCACTACCCAGACAAGATTCGTGGAAAACTCTTCTCGATCACGGCATTCATGAGAAAGGCTTATGCCATTGCCAGTGCATTTCTCTTCGGTTGGCTCCTGACGAAGTCCCTCGCTTACTATCCTGTCCTTCTCGCTGTTTACGCTATTGCTTCATTCATGATGGCGGGCTGTGTCATGCTCATGGAGAAGGTGACCTTAAGTCGCTCGAAGCGAGTGAAACTTTTTGATGCCTTTCGCCACGCAGGCCAAGATGAGCGCTTTCGTAAACTGCTGACCTCTTGGATGATTCTCGGCTTGGGAAATCTGCTCTCCTTTTCTCTCTTTGTGGAATACATCACGAATAAGGACTATGGCTTTAACCTCAGTGAGGGACAGGTCAGCATCATCACCACTGTCATCCCGGAGGCCTGTTTCTTCTTTTGTGTTCTCCTCTGGGGGCGGCTCTTTGATCGGGTCGACTTTTACCGCCTACGCTGTCTCATTAATCTGATCTTCGCATTGGGCATTATCTTTTATTTCATGGGCAGTGGTCTCTGGGCTCTTTACATCGGGATCGGTCTGCACGGTGTGGCCAAGGCTGGGGGAAATGTCGCTTGGAGTCTCTGGGTGACCAAATTCGCCTCCGCTGAGAATGTCGCAGAATACATGAGTGTTCACACTTTTCTCACGGGCTGCCGTGGGGTGATCGCACCCTTCATCGCTTTCCCACTCGCTGCCAGCATAGGTCCCACTTGGGTTGCCGGCATCGGAGCTGCCTTAATTTTCATCGCTACGGCTATGCTCATTCCTGACTTAAAATCTCGAGATCGGGACTTGCCACATCCTCATTGATCAGTAATATCTGCCGCGTCAGCCGGAAATATTCCAGATGACAAAGCCGCCTTAGCTCAGTTGGTAGAGCTACTGATTTGTAATCAGTAGGTCGACGGTTCGAGTCCGTCAGGCGGCTCCACTCTCTAAGCCCTGTAACTCATAGAGTTACAGGGCTTCTTGCTTTTTTGAAAAGCTGTTTTTTTGAGCTTTGTTGACCCCTCTTGTTGACCCCTATGCCTGATGAGGAGGGGGGAATTCTGTGAGTGTTTTTACTTAAAAAGTAAGTCGAGGCCTCGAGACTGCCAGTAGGTCTTAATCTGTTTCTCGATTAGGGCAGCCTCTTGGCTAGAAAAGAGGAGCGGTCTTTGGTCATTTTGAAGACGCACTTCTTCGAGTTTAGCGAGGTATTTGCGGAGCTTATTGAGTCGCTCGGAGCCCCCGTGAAATGTGTAATGCGTGAGTAAGAGGGCAGAGGTATACGCTTCTAATGCCTCTCGGGGAGCTAGGGTGGCATTACGTTTTAGCCAGTCCTGAGAGCTCAGCTTGAGGAGCTTCGCGATTTTTGTCGCAGGGATTTTTGCGGTGGTTTGGCCGCTCTGTCTGCGGATGTGTTCTCTAATTTGGAGCTCGATTTTCCGGAAGTCGAAGCGCCCCTCAGAGAGATGAGCGGAGGCGAGGTATTCTGCAACTCCCTCAGTGAGCCAGCTTTCGATTTTCCAAATCTTATCACGCATTCCGAGGTGAGCGAGCTCATGAACAAGAAGGTCAAAGGTGGGGCGATGGAGGAGCTTCGATTGAGGCGATTTTTGATTAAGTTGGTCCCAGCGGACGATGACGGTATTGCTGAGCCCATCGTAAAATCCCCCGGTCCCAGGTGCTCCTCCGGCGGAATGGTAAGTGGACTCATCAAGGGCGATTTGGATCAGAGGTTTACGGCGACTTGGAGGGGACGAGAGAGGAAGGGGGAGTGATCTTAAGGCTAGGGCAACGGACTCGGCGCTTAGGATGAAGTTTTTTATAAATTGGGGAGAGATTTTATGTGGGCTTTGGATCCGGTAGCTACTGGATTCATAAAGGTAAAACTCGCCCTGATTGCGGACTTGGTAAGTTCCTCGTCCTTGCTGAGGGGAGATGACCGTGGGCCACTTCTGCGCCTGCATGGGCGCTATCAAGAAGAGCCCGAGTAGAAGGCTAAGCTTCAGATTTTTCATCAAGAGGGACGATCTTGATTTTTCCACTGGGGGCTTGATTGATTTTTCCGGCGAGAGTCTCAGGAGGCTTGGTGGCGGAGGTGTCTTTTCCATCGAGCGCACTTTTAAGGGCCTGCTCTACGAGCTGGCCGCAGTGAATTTTCATGGGAGGAAGGGGGCCAAGGTCTCCTGAGAGCTCATTAGGCTTGAGTTTACGGGCCTCCTCAGGCGTTTTACCTTTAAGGAGTTCAGTGGCCATCGAGGCGACTGCAATCGCAGTCTGGCACCCGAAGGCTTGAAAAGAGGCCCGATCGATCACTTTCTTACCGTTTTTTTCGGTAAATTTAAGCCACATTCGTAGCATGTCTCCACAGTCCGGAGAGCCGACAGTTCCTACGCTGTCAGCATCATTCATCTCACCTAAGTTCTGTGGCTGGGCGAGGGCTTCGCGCGCGCGATCTTCAAAATTATCTGACACACCCGGAACTTAGCTGAAGAATGGTGAATGTCTAGGACTGCCCTTTCTTGGCGTGAGCTGGATCGAAGTAGATTTTAACCTCAGCCTTCGTCGTCCCGAGTAGGTCTTGAGCACGAATCAGGGCGTCTCGGGTGGAGACATTCGGGTTACTTGGAGCGGAGAAAAAGAGATTAGTCTCTCCCTCTTCACGGCGGCATCCTCGCTGTAAGGTGATGAGCACGCCGGACTTTTTTAGCACTTTGTAGACGTCACGGGTGGCCCCTGAGATGATGAGGTGTCTCTCTCTAGAGCGAACGAAACGGATGAGGTCTCGCAATGCCATTACGCTGGTGGCGTCAAGGTGACGTGCGTTTTTTAGGCGGAGGATGATGACTTTGATATTGGGATCCACCACGAGGCGTTGGACCTGCGTTTGGAAGAGCTCTGCTGCTCCAAAAAAGAGTGAGCCCTCGACGTGGACGATCGAGATCGCAGGATTGGGGCGCTTTTGTTTCTGCGCAAGTTCACGTAGCTCACCATCATCTGAGACTTCATATTCGACGAGGTGCGGGCGCGAAACTTTCCTCAAGAATAGGAAGATCGAGAGAGACACCCCGATAAAGATAGCGAGGTAAAGCGGGAAGATGAGGGCACTTAGGAAGGTGACTAGGAGGACGCCGAAATCTTCAGGAGTGGAACGAAGGCAAATCCGAATATTACGGTATTTGATCAAGGAGGCAGCGACCCCGATTACGAGCCCAGCGAGAGCGGCCTTGGGAATAAATGAGACGGGATTCGGACTGAGGAAAGCGAATACGAAGAGTGCGATGAGACAGAAAATTCCCGAAATGATTGATGAGATTCCGCTGCGAGCTCCTGACTCATAATTAAGTGCAGAGCGGGTGAGTGAGCCAGAGGCAGGCATGGCAGCAGTGAATGCACAGGCCACATTACTCAAGCCGACAGACATCATGTCCTGATTAATCTCGGTCTTATTCCCAGTGCGGGAGGCGATGGACTTAGCCATGACAGTATTCTCTAGAGAGGCTAAAAAAGCGATTGCTACGGCCACTCCGAGAAGGGAAGAAATGTCTGCGATTAGCCCAGATTCAGACGCGATTGGATAACGGAAAGTTAAGTCAGAGAGTGAAAAGGAACCAAAGTTAGGGACGGTGGAGGCCCATACTTCAGACTGCCCAGATAGGACTGCTGAGATCAGAGCAGCCACCGTGAGGGAGAGCGCGAAATTGGGGAGCGCCTTCAGCCATTTGGTGAGACTTAGATAGAGTAGCAAGGTGCCTAGGCCAAGGAGGGCGGGTTGCCATAAGTAGGCCGAGCTTGCTCGAGTGAGTTCTCGGAACATGCCGAAGAAGTTACTGGCCGGTTCTACGATCTCCGCAACACCTAGTAAGTGTTTTCCTTGGTTAATCATGATCAGGATAGCTGCTCCGGTGATATAACCTACGAGGACGCTCTGACTGATGTATTGGACCAATTCAGCAGCTTTCAGAACCGCCCCGATAAGGCAGATCACCCCGACCATTAGAACGAGAAGTGGCATGAGGTGGAGCTTCTCTGACATCGTGAAATTCCCAGCGGCAAAGAAGCTGAAAACCATGAGAGAGGTTGCATTAGTAGGGCCTAAAATGGTGTGACGGGAACTCGCAAAGATGGGCGCGATGATCGCCGCGATCGCTGAGCAAATGATGCCGTAAAGAATCGGGAGCTCGGCAATGGCAGCATAAGCCATACCTTGTGGAATCGCTAAGAGGGCGATGTTGGCAGCCGCACTGAGGTCTTTACGTCCGTCTGCTGACGAGTAGCCCCCTAGGGTTTTCGGAAATGGAAAAAGACTGAGGGGATTACTCGCAGCCCAGTCTCGGAAAGCTCGTAGCGTAGAACGCCCTCTCCGCTTCAATTTATCCATAAAGTTAAGTTAGGCCCGTTTGTTGGCCTTGCGAAAGAGCAAAATCCCTAAAGCTAAGCATGCTAAATTAGGGAGCCATAAGAGAACTTTTGTGATGAGGAGCTCATCACCCTGAGTCTTATCTGCGATGATGAAAAAGACGAAGTAGCCGATCGCTACGGCTAGGCTTAGGGCGGCCCCTGTGGAGGTTTCTTTTCTCCTAGCGGAGAGGCCAAGAGGAATCCCGATGAAGGCCAGAGCGAGCGGGGCCATTGAAAAAGAAATGCGCCGAGTCCGCTCGACATCGAAGTCGTTAATCTTTTCTTGTGACATGCCTTCTGGAGGGCTTGCTAAGAGTTCACGGATTTCACCATTATCTAGTCTGTTTGGCTTAATTCTACGTGATTTTGAGACCTCGAGTGGGAGAACCCAGGGCTCGATCTTTTCACCAAAACCCTGTTGTAGGTGTCCACCTTTGTCATAGGTCTCAGTCCACACCCCGTTGAGTCGTAAATCGAGTTTCTTAATTTCTTCGCCCTTATTCCGCAGGGTGACTCGCTTTGCGTAAACGTAGCCGATCGGAGCGGCGTTTGGATCGTTACTGTTAATTTGGTAGGCATGGAATCCTTGTAAACTTTCGTCTGGATTACGTGATTCGATGTAGATTCGTTGCCCCTTCATCCGTGACTGGACGACCCCGGGGTCTAGGAGGCGGAGTGGGTCATCTTCTAAAGTTTCATAGAGCAATTGTTTTAACTCACCTTTGGAGCGGGGGGAGACCGTAGCATTTAACCAAAGGCAGAGAAGAGACAGAGCGAGGCCGAGTACTAGAACTGGTGCTGCGATTCGGTAGAGCCCCATCCCAGCAGTTCGGAATGAGTTGATTTCTTGATCAGAAGAGAGCCTTCCGAAAACGAGGAGAACGGCTGCTAAAAATCCCCAAGGAATCGTAAAGACCAGCGAAACTGGTAAAAGTTTAGCGATAAATATGCCTAAAAACGAAATGGGAGCTCCCCGCTCCACAAGTAGTTTATTGATCTCTTTAAAAAGATTCCCGAGGACCAGGACCACACTGAGAATGAGAACTGCATAAAGTGCCGTCGCGAGAACTTGCCGGGCAATGTAACGGTCGCTCTTAAGAATCATCTCGAAACAGAAGCTAGATTCTGTGAGCGCTGAGGTCGAGCGGGAAGGGGATGCCCCCTAGAAGAAAAATGGCGGAGAGGGAAGGGCTCTAGTCTCATTTTTTTTAGTGATTTTAGGAATACGGTAGTCGCCCGCTCCTACAACGGGCCGAAAAGGTTCAATGGGGACAACAGCTCTACTCTTATTTTGAATACAGTTGTGGACTAATTGGGGAGGTTTTTTAGAGTCTTTGAGTGTGCAAAGCCCAAGTCGCCCGAGAGATTTACGACCATTTCCTGTCCCTCCTTGATCGCGGTGAGATTCCAATCAAACTCCGGCAGTCTGAGATTGTAGGAACTGTTCAGGATGATCCATTTGACTTTTGGGTCGGAGAGATGCTGCACGATGCGCTTCCGGACTACGAAGTCCTTCATTCTGGCAAGCTCACGACTCCTGATATTCTCATAAGAAATCGAGAGAGTGGAGCAATTTTAGGATTGGAGGTGAAAAAACTCATTCAAAAGGCCAACGGTGCTGATCCACGAGGACTCACTATGGATTTCAATAGCTGTGTTCCGTGCGGAAAAGCGATGATCAAAGTTGGTGACGATTTGCATGAAGTGCCCTGCTTTTACCTCTTCGCTCTTCTTAAGCCCGATAGTTCAAGCATAGTTACTTTAGTCCTGATGGATGGGGATTTTCTTAACTATGATTTCAATCTCCACAAAGAGGCCAAAACTGCAAATACTTCGAGCTACGGTCATGGGCCATACGGAGAAGGTTCGGTGAGAAGCCGAGCGATGTATACTTATCCGAATTTACTCAATTCAAAGTTGGTCCCTTTTTTCCTCAACAAAATCCTCATTCTTAAGAAAGTCGATGCTGAGATTCTCAATCTCCAAGATTCCTGCTCCACAATAATCGAGAGGGAGGATGTTTTTGAGAATATTTTCAAGTATTCTGTGATTGACGGAGCCGCCGTTCAAAATGGAGATCAACCCACGGTTATTCGAGGGATTTTTGACGCCTGCAAAAAAAGGGTGAAAAAGGCGCGAGTAGCCTCAACACCAAGAATTGAACCACTTTAAATTCTGACCAATGAAATTGAGTTTTACTGGACTATTCACGGGAGCTGGTGGCTTGGATCTTGGCTTTGAACAAGCGGGTTTTTATCATGGATTCTCATCTGATATCGATGAGTGGAGCGTGAAAACGCTTAGGGGGAATCAGCCAAAATGGAACGTGTTGGAGGCTGATGTTCAAGACTTATCAGGGAGAGAGCTTCCTGATACCGATGTCATCCTCGCAGGATTTCCATGCCAAGGGTTTTCTTTAGGTGGTAATAGGCAAGCAGATGACAAACGTAATTATTTGTTCAGGGATGTAGTCCGTCTCACAAAGAAGAAGCGTCCAAGGTTTATAGTCATCGAAAATGTTTTGAATCTGAGGACTATGAAGGAGCCGGAAACTGGTCGCCCCTTCGTAGAGCTAATTTCATCGGAGTTTGAAAAACTAGGGTATCATGTCCGTTTTCACGTATTTAGGGTCTCTGAACATGGCGTTCCTCAAACTAGAAGACGCTTTATATTTATAGCCTCAAAAGATAAATTTCCTGGCTCGTTCGCGTGGCTTT
>CALFVL010000054.1 GCA_937928425.1 uncultured Verrucomicrobiales bacterium | reverse complement strand
AATTGGTGCTGCGGTCTGGGCGCCTCCTACCGGAGGAGAAGTCTGAGCTGGAGCGGCCTGAACTTGACTAAAGTCCTGGGCAGCTGCAGGGGGAGCAGGATCAAAAGGTGAATTTGAGGGGAACACCCGCCCAAGACGTTTTTTTTCAGCTTCTCGCCAAGCGTCCACAGGATCTTGAGCCACTGGAGGGCTCTGAACTGGAGCAGGCTGAGGAGTTCGAGCGGGCGGTAAATTCGACTGAGAAGCTCGGCTTGCCGGACTTGCCACAAGGAACGGGTTATTCTGGACAGGCTCACTCGTTGCCGAGGAAAAAGGCTCTGCCTGAACCTGTTCTTGGGTGAAAGGAGAGACCACAGGCGCGGGAGTCTCGAAGGGCGACTTCTGCGCAGCCATCTGAACTCCAGGAGAAATTTCCGGCTGCACTGCTGGCACTGCTGACCTAGGGCCAGCCACCGCCACCGCCACAGGCTGAGTCGGAGTCACTGAGAAAGGAGACTGTCCACCTTGGCCACTTTCTACTTTCGCCACTGGATCTACTGCTTGTTCAGGAGCTACGAACGGTCCTGCAAACGGGGATTCCTGAGGGCTGGGCGTAACTGTCTCCGGCCTCGGAGCTTCTACTCGTTGCGGTGAAGGGAGAGTTTCGCTTCCTGAAAAGGGAGTAGGCTGAGTAGGTGCTTTTTCCTCTGTTCCTAAACCTGCCGTCACTGCAAACGGAGAAAAATCAGCAGCTTTCGCTTCTCGTGAATTTTCATGAAGATCAGGAGTTGCGGTTTGCGCCAATGAACTGGTAGCGATGGTCGATGCGGAACGAATACGCTGAATATTAAAGGCCTTGGGAAGGCCTACACGTCGCACCACGATCGGAGGATAAACCCTCTTAGCCGTCTTCGGCGGAGCAGCGGCCGCGATTTCTTCAGCCTTAAACGCGCTTCTAGAACCCTCTTCCTTCTTTAGCGCTTCCTCCTTCTTCAGCGCTTCCTCCTTCTTCAGGGCTTCCGCCTTCTTCAAGGCTTCCGCCTTCTTCAGGGCCTCCTCCTTCTTCAGGGCTTCCTCTCTCTTCAGGGCCTCTTCTTTCTTCAAAACCTCTTTAGCGAGGTCATGTTCGTCCCAGGCATCGCGAGCAGCTTTTAAAACCCCCCGTGGATAGAGATTAGCAGAACTCAGGTCTAATTTTTCGATCACACACTCAGCTCCATCAGTCGAGCGACTCTTTATGAGAGCATGCGCATCATCTTTGGTCAGAGCCTTAAGGCGAATCACAACATCTTCAAGACGATCTCGTAAACCAAGTGGCAAGCGAGGTGCAAAGGCAGACTCCCACACATCATCATTTACAGAAATCAGTACGCTCATTCTTGGAGCAGCCTCCCAGAGTGAGATCAAGCTACTAGTGGCTCTGAGAGCCGAGTCACAATCACTCGATAAGCCATCGACCTCATCAAGGACTAATACCGTTGGCTCGACAAGGGTGACTAAATTAAGAAATGATCCTAGGCCGTCCAAAAATCCTGCACCTGAACGGAAGCGACTCTGTGAGCCAAAGACTGTCTCCATTAACTCGCTGGTCCGGCTTAACTCATTCGGGGTCCGAATGGCATAGTCAAACAAGCACGAAATCCAGTAAGCGGTATCACGGGTCGAGGCACCACTTGCTTTACCTAAAACTGAAGAAAGTCGCGGAGATAAAACTCCAAACTGATTCTTAGTCCACTGCGCAATTGCTGCGCCGTCATTATGAAAATCAAACGCCTCGGTGGGGCGCTCACGTAAGCTCGCAAGCGCTCCATCTTTATCCTGAGAAGGAACCTCACCCGAGTAGACCATCGGAATTAAGCCATGTGCAAAGAGCCGACGAGCATGGAGATCCATTTTGGTAAGACCAGCAGTTCCCGGGACTGACTCTGTCAACTGAGTTAAAATTTCTTCTAAAACTCTTTCCCCTTCAATTCGGCGACCATCCACAAGATGGATTGGGATGATCGTTACGGTTGCTTTCTTTTTCTCTCGGAGACGCGAGAGGAGCATGGTCTTTCCATATCCAGCACGAGGTGCACGCAGAGAAATTAGTTTCCCCTCACCAGAGTCGATGAGCTCGACTAATCGGCGGTAAGGAATTTCATGAACCGAATCAACAACAGGACCGGCAGGGCTTTCAAGAGACTCAAAGGTCGTTCCAAAAGGATTAGACATAAATCGGGGGGATTTGTGACAGAAGTCGGCGGAACCATAATCGCTTCGAATATGAACGACAAGAAAAGAGAGCCGAAAAAACAACTTAACTTAACTATTCACCCGGGCTCTCAAGTAAGTCGGGAGTTCCCAACTCATCCCAAAGGTCTTCAAAGGCTCCACTCTGGGGCTTGTTCAATCCCGGAAGTCTTCGCCCTATACCTAGCTCAGAAGCGAAAGTATCACTTGGTTTAGCGAGTGTTCCTCCTAGTCGGAAATCTACTTTTACATATCCGGTGCTCTCAGTCCCCCTCAGTAGTGGGCTGTTTGCGAGGAGTTCGTTACTCGCAAAGAAGACACGGTTGATTGACAAGGCTACCTTCCCTCCGATATTTCCAGCTTTAGAGATTACGATCCCACCCCGGAAGCGTAAATTACCCTTCTGAGCCATCTCAATATTCTCGATCGCGATTCCCTCTGGGCGCACACGTAAGACTCCAGTAATCGCTGATCCAGTTAAACCGCTCCCAAATTTAAGTTCCTCAAGTTGACGATCAGGGAACAATTCAGCAAGATGCCCCAAAAAAGGAAGATTGCTAAGCCTCACCTGATCTGCACTGAAGCGGATGACGACTTCATCGAGCTCATCTTCACCCATCGTATACAGAATTTCTCCATGCGATTCGATCACCGCTCCACTGAAGAAGCGTGCCAACCTCTCGCCAATTAGTCCACTCAGTGAGAACTGAGCTGTCTCAGCTTTCAAGCGGACTTTCTCTCCACGCTTCAGAGGGATCAGACCACTCAGCTTCAGACTTGATGTCAATAATGTGTCATCACTCTCCGGTGGGTCTAGGGAAAGAGACTTAAGGTCGATCACCCCATCTCGGAAGCGCATTAGCCCGCTAGATATCGGGAATGGCTTCCACCCCTCTAACATCATCGTCCCTTGGTCTATGGTGAGCTGGTTTCCCTCATTCGGAATATGTCGGAGACTAGCACTTACGCCCCGCAGTCCTAGCTGTGTGCTCTCACCAAAGATCACATCCAGCGCCTGACAGTAGTATTGATCAAAGGTGAACGGAAAGTCAGCCTCCTCAAAGGAATGACCTACCGTGCCTTTTACTCTTGGCATCCCAGTCACAAGTTTCCCAGTCGCCCCTCCAATTTGGAGGCCTCCTAGGCGTGCCCCTAGAAATGATGTGAAGTTCGCATCTCCATCGATTTTTGAGAAACTCAGCTCTCGTAGATAGGAACTCTCGGGCCAAGTTAATTGAAGCGCCTTAGCATTTAGAGAAAAAGGCAATCGTTTATAAGCCTGTAAATCCACCTCAGCTCCAGTCCACTCAGATGCGGTCTTTTCCAAGCCCTCGCGGTGACTCTTGCTATTATGAGAAAGGATTATAAAGAAACCTACCAAAAATAGTGCGAAGAAAAGGCAGGCAACCATGGTGACCTTAAAAAGAAGATTCTTCTTCTCCTTCTCTGGAGAGGCCTTCTCCGGCTGATCAGAACGGCGCCTCCTCCGCTTCACCTTACGCGCCACTGATCCATCAGAACGGGTGACGACTTCTCCTTCCTCGTCCTTAGCGCGCTCCTTTTCACGGAGGGCCTTCATCATCTCATCAAGAGAGTATTGATCCTTAGCTGCTTCTGGGTCAGTGGAAGCGGGCTCACGAGCTGGCGGAAGGGTATTTAAGGGCGATTCTTTACTCATCAACGATCTCGGTATGGATTTCCAGCTGGATCGACCAACTCGACGGTAATGAAGATCAAAATTGACCTCTTCTCAACTGAAACTCCATCATTTCGGAAAATACGTCCTACAAATGGGAGATCACCCAAGATGGGCACCTTATCGTTGACTATTCTGCGGGTCTCAGAAAGCAGGCCACCCATCACGATCGTTTGTCCATCAAGAATCCTAAGGCTCGTTTTCCCGCGAATCGTCCTAAAGAGTGGTTTCAAAATAGCGTTCGGGGTGATCTCGCCAAATGCTCCACTCGTGGTCGCGGTGAGGGTGGCTAGATTGAGCGTGGTATTAGTGTTAAAGCCTACGACTGGTGTTCCATAGTTGATGAATCCTTCGAAGTCTTTGATGACAGGATTTACTGCCACCTCGATGATCCTCCGATCAGGTCCCACCTGAGGAAGAACTTCCAAAGAGACCCCTAAATTTTCAGTGAGGAAACTACTCGGCGTTGCCGGAGTCACTGGAGTGATTCCTGTTCCCACCGCATTAGGAAGTTCAGGGGGTTCATATTCATCCGGGTAAGGAAACTCCATGACTGATTGAACCACGGCATTCTGCCCAGGAAGCGTAAGCACTTCCGGGTGTATGAGCACATCAGTTCCTGTTTTTTGCGACAAGCCTCTCGCTAGAATTTCATGTGCGGTTCCATCAATAATTCCTCTCAGGCTAATGAAGCCTCCCGTCCGGACGATCCCAGTCGGGCTAGCTGAGGGAATTTGAAAATTAGCAGCAGCTCCCCCTGTCGCTGTCGTTCCAAATGTACCTGAGGCGCTAGAGGGGGCTTCCCGCTCAAGCAATGCATCCAGACCATCTGAAGTATTCGTAAGCACGCCACTCCCTAGACCTGAACTCACAGGATTCCCCGCAATCGTATCGGTAATCGGGATGCCCGTTCCAGTCGTGCCACCAGATAAGATTCCCTGAGCCCCCACGTTAAATTGGCCTAATACAGTATCGAAGCCGAGCTCCTCAAGATTCTCTTGGCTGATATCAAAGATCTTCGCCTTCACTGATACGATTACGGGCTCAGTCTTTGCCACTTCGGCGACAATCGCTTCGATCAGGCGCATATTAGCCGTAGTGTTACGGACCGTCAGAACATTAGTCGCAGCGCTATAACTAGCCGTCGCCCCTTCTGGAAAGCTCACATCAAAGCTCTTCAACTTCTCCACGGCCGTGAGGGACTTTGCTATCAACCCCCCTTCCCCATCGACAGCCGCCGCGAAAGGATCATCGCTATCATTCAGGCCCGTCGTAGCAGCACCTCTAAGGAAGCTGGGTGGCACCTTGAAACTACGGCGAATCAGAGCAGGGTCAGAAAAACCAGCCGTATTAAGCACCACTGCAAAGTCGTCAATCCGGTAGGAAGTCGAGGTCGCCTCTGAAACTAAACGAATGGCCTCAACCAAGGGGACATTCCGTAATTTTAGATCAATTAGTGATGCCCTGACTTTCTTGACCGCATCATTTGACTCATCACCCAGCTGCACTACGAAGGTCACTCCCTTTTCAGCCTCTTCGAGCGTACTCGTGTCCTCCTGCACTGAAACCACTCGTAAGAAATCAATCGCCTCCGCCAAACTTGCCCCATTCAAATTCACCTCAGGAAGAATGATCGTGTTAAGCTTAGTCTCGATACTCGCAGCACCACTTAACTCTAGACCAAAGTCATTACCCTCTGCCACGAGAGGAGTATTCTGGGGAGGAACTTTTTGCTCCCACCCAGCAGCGACATCCTTAAGAAGTTCAGCACGTGCCTGATCCCGAGCGGCCTCCAGATAACCCGATTTAGCCGCATCGACTCGCTCCATGCCCCTACGTGCTGCCTTATTATATTTATCGATCCTAAGGACGTCCTCGTAAGCCAGCATAGCATGATCGAACTTCGCTAAATCATAATAACCCTCTGCCTCATAAAGCAGTCTTCTTACTTTATCAACATTCGCAGTGTGCTCACGAGTGAGAGAAGGATTATTACGAATCGGGTCGTCGATCTTCTTCCGCAAAAGGGCCAGCTCAGCACTGTCAGGATCCACCACTTCCACAGCGTCCATCAGAGGCCTCGCGCCTGCCGCATCTCCCTTCCTCACCAAGTCCTGAGCACGTACGAGTGAGGCTTGAGAAAAACGCTGCACTGCGGACGCCCGCAGGCCGCTCACAGCCTGCGCCCCTTCTGGAAGTTTAGAGAGAGCCTCCGCATACTTCCCCACGGCAGTCTTAAAATCCTGCTTTAAATAAGCCACATCACCCTCTTCGAGAAGAGTATAAGCATCTTGAGCGCCTGCCGAGCGCGATGCCACCTCCCTAGAAAGGAGAGAATTCTGAGCTAAGATCGGAGTCCCAAAGGCAAAAAGCGCTAAGATCAACCCGCTCCGGATTTTGAGTTTAAAAACACCCATGTCGATAGTCCGGCCTTTATAGGCTGGAAACATGAACCCGATAAGCCGAAAATATGAAAAATTTTACCCAGCGCATAAATTCACTACTTGAAATAGTAAATTTGCCACTCCCTACCCTTCATTCTTAACCAGCTCCTTACCCTCGATCTTCTTTTCAAAAACGAATTCTCCCCTCCGAATTAACTCATAAGAATAAAGTACCCACAGCGCCGACCACGCACAAGTTCGTGTCATCATTCCCCTCGCCACAATTTCCGAAAAAAATCTATTGGCTCAGATCGCCATCGCGTTGTATGGCCTCCTCACTCTCGGAGCCCGCTCCCGAAAATCACCCATCCGACTTCCGCAACCACAGAAAGGATAAACCCATGGCATACACACCAAGCAAGGACTACAAACGCCGCGAAAGAGAACAAAAAAAGCTCGAGAAGCGAATGGCCCGCGACGCCGCCAAGGCCGAAAAGAAAGCAGAACAAGAAGCCGCTGCTAAAATTGCCGAAGAAGAAGCCGCTGAAAAAGCCCGCTGGGACGCCCTGACCCCTGAGGAACAAGAATTCGAAACACTCCTCAAGGAAGAAGAGGCCGAAAAAGCCGCCAAGGAA
>CALFVL010000053.1 GCA_937928425.1 uncultured Verrucomicrobiales bacterium | reverse complement strand
AATGCCATCGGTTCCAAATAATTCAGCCATGATAGTGTCAGGAAGAGCGACGGGTTAGCATGACCAGAGGCTTTGTTCAAAAAAAAATAAGTCCCTATCTGCGCCACTCATAAGGCTCCCTCAGCATCTAATGAAACGACCGAGAGAGCACCAAGGGTCGTCTTTTTAAGAAACTGGCTGGCCTCCTTCCCCCCAGCACCTTCTCAGCCATAGAGGGAATGAGATTTTTTCCCTGAGCTTTGACCCAGCGAGAAAAAACTCTACCCTCTCACTTTATTAAAAAATCGACGCACTGCGTAGGGAATCGACCACCATGAACGAACTCACCCCATCTGATCACTTTTTCGCGGAGATTCGCGAGATTCTCACCACTGCCCGTGGTCAGGTAGCCCGCGCCGTTAATTCGGCGATGGTCGAGATCTACTGGCAAATTGGCCAGCGGATTGTAGAGGAAAAACAGGAAAGAGCAGTTAAGGCATCTTATAGAAAACGCCTGTTCGAGGAACTATCGGCCAAGCTTTCTCACGAGTTTGGAAAAGGCTTCTCTGTCGCAAATCTCCGGAACATGCGGCAGCTTTACCAATCTTGTCCTGAAAAAGGAATTCGCTACACACTGTCTAGCGAATTGGGATGGAGTCATAATTGCCTTATTATGAGGGAAAAAAGCGCAGAAGCTCGCCAGTATTACCTCATGGAATCCAAAGCGCAAAACTGGAGTGTGAGAGAGCTACAGCGCCAGATTAAAACCAGCTCCTATCAGCGCCTCCTTTCTACCCAGCAAGCCACCGAGTCCAAAAGCGCAATCAGTCAGCCCGCTGCACGCGAACACCTCCTCATCCAGCTTAAAGATTCCTACGTGCTTGAATTTCTCAATCTCAGCGAAGATCTAGCTCTCCATGAAAAAGAAGGCCTCGACCTGAGCGAAGAGGGAGAGTGAGAAGAGAAAAACCGAGCCGTTTCATTTACATAGCACCCGAATGCAAATTTTAGACAACCTTAACAATGGAAAAGTCATCAACTCGTTAGATGAAAATCTAGCGAATGGCTCCGACGTCTCCATGGCTGTTAGTAGCTTCTCAATCCATACTTTCGAGAAACTGGCGTCCAAGTTACTCCGATCCAAAAAATTTCGTCTGCTACTCAAAGGTGGATTGTTGGATGAACAAAGTCAGCTCATCGACTTTTCAAAGCTTCTGGGATCGGATGCAGAATTGGCAGAGCACAACCAGCTCACCAACTTCTATCTGGCGAGAAAACTCGCCGAATGGCTGAAGAAGACCGCTGAAGTCCGCATCGCTGAGGCGGGAACGCTTCCCTCTAATTGCTTCCTCGTCAAAGATCAGAGCGGTAAATCCACTGTCATTCAGGGTAGCTCTGAGTTCACTCTGACTGGAGTCGGTGTAAAGTCTGGCAAGCGTCGTGACATGAATACGCTCATTACCGACGAGCAGCAGGCCCGGGCTTTGGAGCAATGGTTTCTTGCCGTCTGGAATGACTCCCAAGCTGTCAAAGACGGGAAAGAAGAGCTTTTACAGGCACTCAGTGAAATCTATCGCGACCGCGATGCCCGTCACATCTACTTTACCGCGCTCTACAAGGTATTTCAGGACATCCTCACCAATGTTGACGAAGAAAATCTTACTCGCACGGGTTTCAAGGACACGGAAGTTTGGAACAAGCTCTACGACTTCCAACGCGACGGCGTGCTAGGAGCCATTGATAAAATTGAAAAGCACAACGGCTGCATCCTTGCTGATAGTGTCGGCCTTGGTAAAACCTTCGAAGCCCTTGCTGTCATCAAATACTACGAGCTGCGCAATGACCGCGTGCTTGTGCTCTGCCCAAAGCGTCTTCGTGACAATTGGGCACTCTACCGTGAGAACGATAGCCGTAACACCCTACTGCGCGACCGTTTCAACTACGATATTCTCAATCACACCGACCTCACACGAACCAAGGGGCTATCTGGAGATATCAATTTGGAGACACTAAATTGGAGCAACTACGACCTTATCGTAATCGATGAGTCTCATAACTTCCGTAACGCTCCTGTGCGTAACGAAGGTATAACTCGCTATGGTCGTTTGCTGGAGGAAATCATCAAGCAAGGGGTAAATACCAAGGTCATGCTACTTTCTGCTACTCCGGTGAATAGCCGAATGAATGACCTGAAGAACCAGATCGCGTTCATCACCGCCGACAATCCTGCATCCCTAGAGCAATCTGGTATTCCTAACTATGAGCAAACCCTTCGCCTTTCTCAGACCAAATTTAACGAGTGGCAAGGCAGCGACGGTGAGAAGACCACACGCGGTCTCATTGAGAACCTAGGGCACGATTTTTTCCGCTTACTAGAATTGCTCACCATCTCGCGCTCCCGTAAGCACATCGAGAAATACTACGATGATCCGCGAGTTGGGAAATTCCCAGAGCGACTGCAACCTCTCAATCCTAAGCCAGATTTCGACACTGCAGGCCGTCTTCCTGAGATCAAGGATATCAATAAAACCATCATGAGCCTCTGCCTCTGCGCCTATTCGCCGATCAGCTACCTCAAGATGGATAAAGTGGCCGACTACGCCGAGCGCTACGACTATAAGCTCAAGAGTGGGTCTGTCTTCAGTCAGGCCGATCGTGAAAGCAGCCTTATTCACCTCATGCGGGTAAATCTGCTCAAGCGACTCGAAAGTTCCATCCACGCCTTTGGGCTCACACTGGAAAAACTCCAGCACATGATTGAAGGCATCCTTGCTCGTATTGACGACCACAGCCTACAAGAGTTTGAAGAACTCGACATCAACGAGATCGACCCCGAAGCGGAAGACTACGCGCCCTTCATGGTCGGTAAAAAGGTCAAAGTCCTCCTCAAAGACATCGACCTCATGCGTTGGTGTCCAGAGCTAGAGAGTGATGCCGCCTTGCTTCGCGAGCTAGTCGCCCAGATTAAGCAAGTTGATCCTTCGACAGATGCCAAGCTCGCAGACCTCAAGGCAATCATTCGCAACAAGGTCGAAAACCCGATTAACGAAGGTAATAACAAGGTGCTTGTCTTCAGTGCCTTCTCCGACACAGCTGAATACCTATATAGCCATATCAGTGAGTGGGCGCGAAACGAACTTGGGCTGCACTCAGGTCTCATCTGTGGCGACCGCAGTCCCAAGACCACGCTGCCAAAGTCCGTTCGTCGTGAGCAAAACACCTTGCTCAACTACTTTTCACCCATCTCCAAGGAACGCACTTCGGTCGATGCGGAATCCTCGGAAGAAATCGACCTGCTATTTGCCACCGACTGTATCTCTGAAGGTCAAAACCTTCAGGACTGTGACTTTTTGGTCAACTACGACATCCACTGGAACCCTGTTCGTATCATTCAGCGTTTTGGGCGCATCGACCGTATCGGCTCGAAGAATACTAAAATTCAGTTGGTCAACTACTGGCCAAACATCGAGCTGGATGAATACATTAATCTCGAAGAGCGCGTCTCTGGTCGCATGGTGCTTCTCGATATTTCAGCCAATGGCGAAGAAAACGTCATCGAATATCAGGCAGGCGATGAGATGAACGATTTGCACTACCGCAAGCGGCAGTTGGAACAGTTACAGAACAAGGTGCTCGATTACGAAGACCTCAACGACAGCATCTCCATCACCGATCTCACGCTCAATGATTTCCGTATGGACTTGGCGGAGTATGTGAAAACCAACAAGCTAGAACTGGAGAACACACCCCCCGGAGCGCATTCCGTCGTCAGCTTTGAACCAGATGCAGAAGTTTCGGGAAATACTACCGGAGCCATCTTTCTCATTCGTGATGTGCATCGCAAATTCACGGTGAGCGCTGCGCATCCGCTCGCTCCATACTTCCTCGTGCATGTCTCCGATGCTGGCGAAGTCGTGCACGGACTGGAACACCAGCAGACGCGCAAGTGCTTAGAACTATTCAAGGGCTACGCAATCAGTCGTGAAACGATTGATAAACCCGCCATCGATGCCTTGGCCGCCGACACGCAAGGCGGCAAGCGCATGACACATTACCAAGGCTTGTTGCAGATCGCTCTCGAAGCCATTGCAGGAAAGAGTGATGAGCTGGGCACGGAGAGTTTATTCAATCCAATGGGTAGCAGCCTTTCCACCAAGCTCAGTGCAGGCATTGACGATCTGGAAGTGACTGCATGGTGCATCATCAAAAACAGAGAGGAGGAGCCTTTGTCATGAGTATGAGCGAACGCATTCTCAGCAGTCTCAAGCTTCCCGCCTCGTGTCCACGCTTTGACAAAACGCTGTTTAAGAAGCTCTTCTATGAGCACGGCGAACTCAAATCCCGCGACAAAAAGCTGTTTCAGGAGCAGGTCGAGAAGATTGTCCTGCACTACAATCTCACGCCAAAAAGCACGAACATCGTTGCTTACCAGAATGAAGAGCGACGCTACCTAGAGTTACCTATTGTGTTAGTCAGGCTCAAGGGGCGAAAAAACGCAGCCCGTATTGCAGAGATCATACAGCGCACGCTTCCGCACCCTTGTTTATTACTACTCGTCTGCGGTGACGCGACAGCCGTGCATGTGGCGCACCAGCGTATTCATGGATCAGACGCGGCAAAGATCACACTTGAAGCGATCGAGCAAAGTGACTGGCTGCTCGCAGATCAACTCAACGACTTCCAACTCGATTTCCTCAGTGCACTCGATGTGAGCCGTTTCCGTTTCACCAATTTCTACGATTTCTACAGCGACCTCTTCCAGAGGGTGCAGGCACTCAATGCCGCCGAAATTAGCGGCCAATTCAAAGAAGGCTCAGCCAGCCGCGTCGAAGAGACGGCCTCACAGCTCGACAACTACCGCAGCCTAGGGCAGCAGCTCGAAATCAAACGCAGCGAGCTAAGTTCTGAAGCCCACTTTAACCGCAAAACGGCACTCAAACTCGAAATTCAACAGATAAAATCCGCAATGGCGGATTTGAAGAGTGAATTGTGAAGACTGAAGGGAGAATCATAGAATTAAACCGAATAACATTCAAACACACAAAAAGCTCTTGTGGAGCGGAAAATGCGCTTTACGCTCCACAAGGCTATTAGTGGAGTCTACGCGCACCACAAAATTTCAAGCCTCACTTTTCACCATTCACTCTTCAAAGCATGTCTCCATTTATTCCGCATAATCTACCACTTGAGAATATAGACTTTCAGAGGCTCTTTCCTATCATCGCCGACGCCAGCGCAGAACTTGCCCGCTACGATGGCTTGCTTCAGGGGATTCCGAATGCCGCTGTGATGCTCTCACCGCTCACGACTCAAGAAGCCGTTCTTTCCTCAAAAATTGAAGGCACTCAAGCGACCGTTGACGAAGTGCTCGAACAAGAAGCCGGACTGACAAAGGAAGGGGAAAAATACAAAGACATCCAAGAAATCGGCAATTACCGAAAAACCCTTTACGATGCCAGAGGCTACCTCCAAGACTATTCCATCACACTAAGCTTTGTCCGACAGATGCACCAGACGCTGATGGACAGCGTCCGAGGCAAGGACAAGACACCTGGAGAATTTAGGCTCGACCAAAACTGGATTGGCAAAGCGGGCTGCACCATTGAAGAAGCCACGTTTGTTCCTCCATCCCCACTTCAGTTGCCCAATTACCTTGCTGACTGGCAAGCTTACCTTGCTGGCGATGACGATCATGCACTACTGCAGACCGCCGTCATGCACGCACAGTTCGAGATCCTTCACCCATTCAAAGATGGCAATGGCCGGATTGGACGCATCCTGATTCCGCTTTTCCTCTTCCAAAAGAAGCAACTCACTGAGCCGATGTTCTACCTGAGTGAGTATCTCGAAGAGAACCGTGAAGAATACTACCAACGCCTCAAAGCAATCTCCCAAGAAAATGACTGGAATGGCTGGCTAGAGTTCTTCCTCAGAGCGATCGCTATTCAAGCAAAAGCAAACAGCCTGCGCGTGCGCCAGATGATGTCCTTCTACGAGAAGATGAAAACAAAAGTGCGAGAGATCACGCATTCACAATACACACTGCCACTCTTGGACATGATCTTTAGCCAACCCATTTTCAAGGCCTCGGATATGGCTCAACGCCTACATCAGAATCACGGAGTGCATAAAAAAACTGCCACCAACTTAATTGCTCAGCTCCGGGATGCCGAAGTACTGACAACTCTACAGGAAGGCAGTGGCAGACGCTCATCCACCCTCTGTTTCCCCATGCTCATCCTCATTTGTGAAGGAAAACTAAACCCAGATCTTATGGAGCCTGAAAACTCCACAAAATAGATTGCGGAGCGAAAAATCAAAAAAACGCTCCACAAGTGCATTTACGGAGCCTAGGAACTCCACAAAAAACGCCACTCCCCACAGCCACTTCACTCCTCAATCTTCACCATTCAATCTTCTCAAGCTCTTCTTTAAATGGAAAAACTAAATCAATCCGACGCCACTTCTCACGATATTCTTGCCGACAATATCGATAAGCTCAAAGCCATCTTCCCCGAAGCCTTCACCGAGGGCAAAGTGGACTTCGATG
>CALFVL010000052.1 GCA_937928425.1 uncultured Verrucomicrobiales bacterium | reverse complement strand
ACTTGAAAGAACACAGATTGGAGCCCTGAGAGCTGTCTACGGATATGGCCAAACTTCGACTCAAATGCGGCAGCAGGCAGGAGTAGAAACTTTGAGAGAGAGAAGAATTAGGCTGACGGACAATTTCGCGAACAAGTGTCTGGAGAGCGAGAGGTTCAAAAAATGGTTCCCACTAAATGAAAACAGAACTGGCAGAAATGGGGATAAATACAAGGAGTTTTTCGCCAAGAATGACAGACTGAGAAACTCTCCCTTGTATTATATGAGAAGAAGACTCAACGGCAAGGAGGGAAAATCGTACGGTGAAAGGAATCTTGGGGCATGTGATGTAGGCGGGAAGTTTGTAGGGAAGGCAGGGGGGTGTTTCAATCGTGAGAATTTTTTTCTGTGGAGGGGGGTTAGAAGGTGGTTCCGATGGCGAAGTGGAAGGCTCCGCTAGGTTCGCCAGAGTCGCGTGAAAGGGAGCGTCCGTATTCAAGGCGAATGGGCCCTACGGGAAGGTTGATGCGGATGCCGAGTCCGGCTGCGAGTTCCAACTCGTTATCAAGAGCACCGGCGTCTAGGAAGATGAGTCCACGGAGGGGCCCTTTTATAGTGTGGGAGTATTCAGCATTTGCGACCCACCAGGAGGTTCCGCCGAGGGGGAGGCTCCCTATTCTTTCGCCAAGGTCTCGCTCAGGAAAGGAGCGAACGGAGTTAGCCCCGCCGAGGAAGGTGCGGAGGTCGATGGGGATGTCTTCGTCTGCGCCGTCTGAGAGGATGAAGCCTCCTCGAAGGCCAAGGGAGTATGAGGTGTTATCGCCAAGGCTGCGGTAGTAGCTGAGTTGAGCTTCGGTTTCGAGGTAGCTGAGTGCTTGGTCGCCGTGGATGTATCCGAGGGAGGTGTCAAAGCGGGCGAACCAGCCATCGGTGGGGAGGGTGGGGTCGTTACGGCGATCGTATGTTTGGCGGAGGTTGAGGCGGTGATTAAAATAGCGCTTCGGTCCGATGAGTTCATCTGGAAGGTCGCTGGAGATGTCGCTCAGGGAGTTTTCTAGTCCGAGGGTGGCGGAGTAGTGTGGTCCGATTTTCCATGAGAGTTCATTTGTGATTCCTCCTTCAAGTTTCCGGTGGCTGTCGAAGTCGCGAGTGATGAGAAAGCCACGATTGTTTAGACTGAGGTCTTTTCCTAGGAAGAAGGGGTCGGTGAGGGCAATTTCTCCGAGGACGCCGAGGGAGGTGGCTTCAATTCCAGCGGTGAGGTTCCAAAGGTGTCCCATGAAGTTGCGGTCGTGGTAGCGGGTGCCAAGGATGTAGCCTTCTATGGAGCCGAAGCCGAGGGCGAGGGAGTAGCCACGGGCTTTGGCCTCGCTGAGGTGAAGGGTGAGATCGAGCTCGGTGGGGCTGTGTTCTTTATTTTCGAGGCGGACGCTGTTGAAGGCTCCGGTGGAGAGGAGTTTTTTAATCTCTTGGTTAAGAATTTTTAAGTCGTAGCTTTCTCCGATTTTTTTGGTGAAGCGGCTGAGAACTCGTGGTGGGATGTCTCGCTTGAGGCCGGAGGTGGCGAAGGAGTGAATGGTGTATTTTTCACCGGGGGTGAGGGTGAAGGTGAGGAGAAGTTGAGAGCCCTTGGCCTCTTTTTCTATTTCTAGGCGGATGTCGTTATAGCCAAGGCGTCGGTAGCTTTCTGAGATGCTATTGCGGATACCGATGATGGTTTTGGAGGTGGCTCTCTGGTTAAGGGTGTTTTGGAGTTTTTGTCGAAGGGAGGTGGTGGGGGGGACGGGGCTTTTTAGTTCTGGGGTGAGGAGGGTGAAGAGGGGGCCTTTATCGATCTGGAGGGTGAAGGGAATGTGACCTTGTGGATCACGGGTTCCTTTTTGGGAGGTGAGGGTGGCATTCCAGTATCCGTAGGAATGGAGGAGGGCCGTGACGCGTGAGTTGGCAGTGGCGATGGCTTCGGCGCTAAAGGCGCGTTTGTCTCCAGATTCGGGGAAGGGTGCTTTAAACTGGTTTTGGATGGCGATGATGTCCTCCTGGTTCTCCTGAGCAGAGCTGTAACCTTGCACGGTGATGGGGCCTAGGAATTTAGCGATTCCTTCGTTGATGGTTAGGATGATGTCTTTTTCTGGTCCTAGATTCCAGGAGACGGTGGCGTCTGGGAGGCCGTGATTACGGAGGTATGTTTCGACAAGGAAGGCAGCGTCATCTGCACGGGATGGGGAGGCTGAGCGTTTACGAATGTAGTCAAGGCGGCCGGCGATGGCTTCTCTGAGCTCTTTTTTAGTGTAGGAGTGGAGGTCTATGTATCTGATCTTGGCAGCCTGAAGAGGGGCGGCTAGGAGAATCAGAAATAGGAGGAGGGTGCGCATTTTACTTAAGGCGAACGGAGAAGACGACGAGGGCACGAGTTTGGCCGAATTCGTCGATTTGGGTGGTGAAGTCCCACTGGTCACTAATTTCAAGGGTGGCGGAGGAGAATCTCCGGCCTGAAAATTGGTTGGTGTCTCCGAGTGAGAGCTGGATCTGGTCTGAGTTTTTAAGAAGTCGCTGGGCGACGGATTTGTCTTTTCCTCGGTTACGGCGGCGGAGGCCTTCGAGCAGGTATTGAAGTGCTTTTTGTGAGGCGACTTGCTGATTTTCGAGTTCTTCGGAGGCGGACCCGGTGGCGAGGAGCAGCATGATTTCTGACTCGGGTAGGGGAGGGTCTGAGGTGAGGATGAGGGTGGGGTCTTGGACGGGTCCAGTGAGAAAGACTTCTACGGTGTATTGACCGATGGAGGAGCTGCCTCGGAGGTCAATGAGTGGATTAGTGAGAGATTCTGGCCGGAGGGTGACGAGGCTGGAGCGGACCTCAAGGTCGCTGAAGGGGAGGTCTGCGACGAGTTCTTTCGAGGTGAGGGTGCCGGAGGTTTTAGGCTGGTCGATGGTGCCGGTGACTTTGACGTTTCCGGTGATTTCTCCGCGCGCGAGGTTTCCACGAATGAGGATAGGGTCAGCAGTGGTGACGTCTATGTCGAGGCCCCAGGTGAGGGGGCCGCTGGGGGGCGTGCTGTTTTTAGTTTTTGTGATCTTTTGGGAAAAATTGGGGAGGTTGGGCTGGGGAATTTCGGTCGTGCGGGGGATGCCGAAGGGGAGAATTTCAAGGTCTTTGTAGAAGAGGCTCTCGGTGACTTGGAGGGTGCCAGAGATTTTGGCGTTTGAGTAGGGGCCGGTGAGTTTGAGCTGGGGGTGGCCACGGAAGGTGTAGTCTGGGGTGCGCTGAAGGAGGATGTGTTTTCCGGTGAGGGTGAGGTCAAAGGAGGGTTGTGCTGAGATGAGGGCTACGGTGCCTGAGAGGGTGGCTTTACCGCCTGAGGCATTAATGGTAGAGGGCTGGATGGTGATGGTTTGGTCACGGAAGGTGGCATTGAGCTGACTGTCGCGGAAGGTGGAGATGGGGGATTTGGCGAGGCGCATGTTCTTAATGCGGGCGTTGGCGGAGCCGTTTAGACTGGGTGCGGAGAAGGAGCCATCTAGGAGGAGATCGAGCTGGGCGGAGCCGTCAATGTGAGTGATGATGGGAACGAAGGGGAGGATACGACGGAGGTTTAATTTAGGGGAGGTGGCGTGAAGTTGGATGGGGGTGTGAAGGGGGGATGCTTGTTTTTCAATCCATGCCTCGGTGAGGAGGGGGAGGTTGGCTTTGACATTAAAGAGGGGGCCGTTGCGGTCGGAGGTGGTTGCGCTAAGAAAGAGTTTTTGGTCTAGGGTGTCTATGTTTAGGTCGAGATCTACGGGGGAGAGGTCGGGTTGGTTTTGGAGGCGGAAGGAGGAGAGGTTTATGGAGCCTTGGAGCTTGGGTTTAGAAATGGTGCCTGAGAGGGAGAGTACGCTTTCGAGCTGTCCTTGGGTCTGTTCGGGAAGTCCTAGAAGTTTTTTGAGTTTTTTAAGGTTTAGGGTGGGGGTGGTGAGATTCAGGCTGATGGGTGCATCGAAGTGGATGGGGGTGGCTGTGGTCCAGAGCTGAGGGAGGAAGGGGAGGTCGGCGTCCAGCTGGAGTAGGGGGTCGGTGGGTTCATTTGCCTGGGCGCTGAGGAGGAGGCGTTGCTGTTGGGTCTTGAGCTTAAGGTTAAGATCGAGGGGCGGAAGATGGGGTTGGTTTGGAAAGAGGAGGCGATCGAGGGTGAGGAAGCCATTTAAGGTGGGTTGAGCGAGGGTGCCAGTGAGGGTGAGGTCTGTTTCTAGGGTGCCGCGAAGTGTCTGGGGGGTGTTGTGGTTCTGTTGGAGAGTTTGAAGCTGGATTTTAGGGGTGTGGAGGTGGAGCTGGATGGGGGTGTTTTGGTCGGGTTTAGTCTTAGTCTCGATCCAGAGTCGGGGGAGGAAGGGGAGGGTCCCGTCAAGGTGGAGAAGGGGTCCGCTGGCTTGGCTGCTTGTGGAGGTGAATAAGAGTTTTTGCTCTTTGGTTTTTAGCTGGAGTTGTAGGTCGAGGGGTGGGAGTTGAGGCTGGGTGGTGGTGTGAAAGCGATCGAGATTAGCGAAGCCGTTTAGGGTGGGTTGGGCGATGGTTCCGCTGAGCTTGAGGTCTGCGAGGAGGATGCCAGAGAGGTGAGGGGGAAGGGGGAGATAGGTGGCGAGTTTTTTGAGCGAGAGTGGTTCGCTTTTTAAGTTTAAGGAAATGGGCTTGGTGGAGTTGCTGAGTTCTTGGAGTGAGGGGATGGGGAAGGGGGCAGGAAGTTGTGCGGTGGCGTGGAGGAGGGCTTGCCCGCTCTCGATGAGGCTGAGTTGGGAGATGTTAAGGGTATCGTCTTGCCAGTCGAGTTGAGCTTGGAGTTGGCCTTGAGGAGAGGTGGTGGTGAGGTTTTCGACGGTGATTTTCTCTGGCCAGTGGTAGTGGATGATTCCTGCGGTGGTGGTCTCCGGAAAGGTGGGATGCTGGAGTTGGAGAGCTTTTAGGTCTAGGGAACCGTGGTGTTGCTGGTCTTTTAGGCTGCCGTTTCCTTGGAGGATGAAGGTGAGCGGGCCGGAGAGCTTGGGGTGGAGCTGATGAGCGTCTGGGAGGGTGGAGTGGAGTTGGAGTTGGTAGGTGGAGGAGTCGAGGAAGTAGGTGGCATCGAGAAGGAGGGTATCTAGGGCGGTGGCGCTGAGCTGAGCTTGGCGGGAGTGGTAGTGAAGTTCTCCGTTGATGCTTGGAATGGCGGGGTCGTTTAAGGTGAAGGTGAGTTGGGCGGAGGAGTCTAGGAATTTCGGGGAGGGGGTGATGGTACCGGCTAGGGTAAGACGGTCTTCGAGCTCTGCTTCAATTTTGATGTCTTGGCCAAAGGGGGAAAGGAGGTGGGGGCTGCTAGCTTGGACGGTGGCGTGGGGGATATGGTGTTTATCCCAGCGGAGGTCACTTGCTCGGATATCGACGTGGCCGGTGGAGGTATCGATTTCTAGGGCGGTGATTAGGCCGTTGATTTGTTTTTTTTCTAGAAGGTCTGGTTGGATGATTTCGAGGATGGTGGGGATGTGGAGGGGGGGAGAATTTAGGGTGACGAGGTGGCTGGATTGGAGGTCGGAGCTGAGGGAGATTTTTTTTCCATCAATGAGAATTTCTCCTGAGGTTTTTTTCTCAGGATGGAAGGTGATGTTTTGGAGGCTGAGTTTTGGGAGGAGGGTGATTTGGTCGAGATGAAGACCGAGTTCGGTCCATGTGAGAGTGGTGGATGGGTTATGTATGTTACGCCCGAGGTGGTCTTTCCCACGAAGATGGGTGAAGGTGTAGTGGTCGCTGTCAGGGAGGTGGGTGAGGGAGCCTAGGCTAAGGGTGTCTGCGGTGATGATGTCCAGCCGTAGATCATGAAGAGAGAGTTCTGTGGGGCGGAGGAGTTGGCGGATGAGCTGGAGGGTTTCTGAAAGTTTCGGAGCGGGGGAGGTATCATGAGGTGAGGGAGGGGGCTCTTCAGGCGCGGGAGGTGGGGTGTAGGAAGGGTCGATGGAGAGGTGGAGTTTTTCTAAGGAAATGGTGTCGATGCGTTTATGGAAGAGGGAGGATGGAGTCCAAGTGAGTTTTAGGAGGTCAGCGTGGATGGATTTGATACGAGTTTCTCCGTGGAGGGAGAGTTTGTGGAGAGCGAGTCCGTTTAAGGCAGTGCCGGTAATTTCGAAGCTGCCCTTGAGCTTATGATTTTCGAGCTGTTTAAGGATGATTTTTTGGAGGGTCCAGCGGATGCCTGGTCCGTTGAACCAGATAAGAAGGGCAGTGAAAAGAATGAGAGGGGGGAAGACCCAACGTTTCCATCGGCGACGAGTCCGGGACTTGGGAGGTGGGGAGTCTTCTTGCGCTGACATTGTGGGGAAATTGTCCTTTTAAGACGGAGAGACTGCAACTTTCATTGTGATTTGTATTTAATGATTTGAAATAAATAGGAGGTGTGTTGTTTTTTGTGGAGAGAAAAGGAGGAGGGAAAGATGCTTTTTTTGTGGATGAGGGGTTTCTTGGGCTTGTTTTTGAAAGAAAGAAGTTAAATTGAAGGAATAAGAAGGTGCCGAGGCCCTCTCATTGTGAGAATCTCAGAAAGATGGAAGAATTCGAACAGCTCGTGGATCAGTTTTACCAAGCGCTTTATCGCTTTGGGTTCTCGCTTGCGAAGAATCCAGACCGAGCGGCTGATCTGGTACAGCAGACCTTTGTGATCTGGGCTCAGAAAGGGCATCAATTGAAAGATCGGTCGAAGGCTAAGACATGGCTCTTCACGACTCTTTACCGAGAGCACTTGGGGAATGCGCGGAAGTCGCAGAGGCATCCGGAGACGGAAATTAGTGAGGTAGAACATGAGTTACCGACCAATGAGGACGAATCAGGCCGTCAGTTAGATGCACAGCGCGCGGTGAATTTACTGGGTGAGCTGGATGAGACTTTTAGGGCACCGTTAACACTTTTTTACCTTCAACAGCATTCTTATAAGGAGATTGCGGAAGTTCTAGATGTCCCGATGGGGACGGTCATGTCGCGTATCTCCCGAGGTAAAGAGCAGTTACGCAAAAAGATGAATACTGAGCCGGCAAGTGCCCCCACAAGAATCGTGGATTTTCAAACGACTAACATTCAAAGGACTAATGGATAAGGAACGTGCAAAGTTTATTCTTCAAGGCTTTCGCCCAGATGGCGAGGATGCAAATGAACCTGCTTTTGCCGAGGCCCTGAGTCTCGCGGCGGAAGATCGCGAACTGGGTGAGTGGTTAGTCGCTGAGCGAGCTCAGGATGCCGCCTTTGCCGAGATGCTCTCTCGTGTAGAGATTCCAGCTGATCTTCGGGAGGCGATCCTTTTGGCGCTTGAGGGTTCGAGCGGGGATCCAGCTGAGTTTGACGCGGAGTTTGTGGGTGCACTTTTCGCTCTCCGTCCTCCCGAGGGCTTACGTGCTGAGATTTTAGGAGCAATGGAGGTAGAACAGAAGGTGAGTGAAATGCCTGTGAAACCTAAGAAGAGTCTATTAAGAACCTTTATACGGGCCACTTCAGTGGCGGCTGTGTTAGCGGTTATGGTCGTAGTTACGGTGTTTTTTGCAGGAGCTGGCGGAAATACACTAGCTGGGACGACTTCTGGTGAGGTGGTGGATTCTGCTGTGGATATGCTAGATTCTCCTTTCTTTTCTCTCGATCTTCGTAATGACCGACAGGCTGCTCTCTATGAGTGGCTGGAAGGGAAGGATCTCCCAACTCCCGAGCAGTTGCCTGCTGGTTTAAAAGGTGTTAAGGGGATCGGCTGTAAGCTTCTTAAAATCGGGGATCAAGAAAGTAAGGGTTCTCTAATATGTTACCGTTTAGAGGATAGGGTGGTCCATCTTGTGATGATGAAGCGCGATCTCTTCCTTCCTGAGAAGTTCTGTTCGATCGATGAGGCGGCCGCAGCTGGTCAGGTGAGTGATGTGAGCCGCAAATGGAGTTTTACTCAGTGGGCGGATTTAGAGCACACTTACTGTCTTCTTAGTGAGTCAGATTTAAGTGATCTGGGGGATCTCTTTTAGAAGAAATTTTACGACGCTATTTTTCAAGAGACCAAGCAGTGAGCCATTCCTGCTTGGTTTTTTTATAGCCCTGTTCTAGGAGCTCTTTTTCTAAGTTGGGGAGATGGGCGGCTCCGTAAAAGATCCCGAGTTTTTTATGTCCATTTTGAATTTCAGACTTCAGGACTTGGAGGGCTTTAGCATTCCGGTCTGTGATGATGACCGTAGGGGTGACAATTTTGGCGATTGCTTCGTCGCCGTGGGCGAGGGTCTCGACGAGAAGGAGTTTCGCTTGGTTTGAATCTCCATTAGCGAGGGCGGTGATGAGTGGGAGGGGGGAGGGTTCATCTCGAGGCTCTGTGTTTTGAGAGGCGGTGAGAGCGAAGCTGTGGAGGGATTCCCCGCGTTTCGCTTGAAGTTTTTGGTATTCGCTCAGGCTGAGATCGGCGTGGATGAAATTTTCTGCAAGGTAGTTGATTTGTTCTTTCTGGTCAGCGAGTTTGAGAAAAGAGGAGATGAGTTGGTAGGCCTCGGCGAGGGGTGAGGAGGCAGGGGGTGTTTTGGGTACTTTTATTTTGCGGGTTTTAGTGATTTCATCACCACCAATCATCTCGAAGAGTAGGCGATCATAGGCTTTAAAACGGGTGTTTAGGGTGTTGAAGTAGGATTTATCTGCGAGGTGGATGGCTCCGAAGAGGGTGACCTGGATGTCGCTTTTTTTGAAAGTTACGATGGCAGTTTGGAGGAAGACTTGGTTCTCGCGATAGTGGACGCGGACGAAGTCACTGGTTTTTTTTTCGCTAGAAGGAGCAGTCTGGGCGGGGGCGGGGAGGCTTATGAGGGTGAGGATGAGGAGGGGAATTTTCATGAATGGAGGGTTCCTTAGATTATAAGATGGGGCAATCGGAGAATGTGGGCGTTGCGGGATGGGATTTTTTACCGTAGGAAGGGGTTTAATCAAATGGCGATCGAATTACGTTACTGCGAAGATCTTTTCAATTACTCCCGCCGTGAGTCGCGGGTGGTTACGGTAGGGAAGGTGAAGATGGGTGGGGGCCACCCTGTGGTGGTGCAGTCGATGATTACTGCGGACACGCGTGATACGGAGGCCTGTGTGGCAGAGGTGTTACAGTTGGCGGAGGCAGGCTGCGAGATTGTGAGGATTACGGCACAGACTAAGAGGTATGCTCAGAATCTGGAGCATATCCGAGATGGAGTGAGGGCAGCAGGCTGCGAGGTGCCTTTAGTGGCGGACATTCATTTTAAACCAGATGCGGCGTTTGAGGCGGCGAAGTGGGTGGAGAAGGTGCGGGTGAACCCGGGCAATTATGCGGATAAGAAGAAGTTTGAGATCCGCGAGTATACTGATGAGCAGTATGAGGAAGAGCTGGGGAGGATCCGTGAGGAATTTGCTCCATTGGTGAGACTTTGTAAGGAGTTAAAGCGCGCAATTAGAATAGGGACGAACCATGGTTCACTTTCTGACCGGATCATGAATCGCTATGGGGATACTCCTCTGGGGATGGTGGAGAGTGCTTTGGAATTCGCCCGTATTGCGCGGGAGGAGAATTTCCACAATTTTGTGTTCTCGATGAAGGCTTCAAATCCGAAGGTGATGATAGAGGCCTATCGTCTACTCGTCGCGCGCTTAGCGGCAGAGGGTGCTGACTGGAATTACCCTCTGCATCTAGGGGTGACTGAAGCGGGGGATGGCGAGGATGGACGGATCAAAAGTGCGATCGGAATAGGGAGCCTTCTAGCAGATGGTATTGGCGATACGATCCGTGTGAGCTTGACAGAAGATGCGGTTCACGAGGTGCCAGTGGCACAGGCGCTGGTGGCGGCGATCCCGACTGGTGGGTGCGAGGCGAAGGTGCGAGAGAGCTGGAATCCATTTGAGTATGAGCGGCGTAAGTCAGACCCTCAGGAGAGGTGTGGGATTCGCCTAGGAGGGACGGAGTTGGTGCGGGTCTTTACTTCCCGAAGGAAGTGGGATGCGCTGGCCCATAAGATCGAGCAGATGGGTGATTTTAAGCCTGAAATTGTGAGTGAAGATTCTGGAGTGATCGCTCTAGATCCCAGGGATGATGAGGCGCTTGCTGAGGTGAACCAGACTCGGAGTTCTCAGTTAGTCACCGTTCTTGATGGAGTGGATCTTCCGGTGATTGCGGCGTTCCGCTTACTAGCGGCTAAGCTGGATGTGCGCCATGCTGTTCTCTTAAAGGATACGCTATGTCCTCCTGATGGGGTGGGAGCAGACTTTTTGCCGACTCTTTTGAGAGCCTCGATGAATTTAGGCTCGCTCATCTGTGATGGGATTGGTGATGCGATTTTGGTCCAAGGCGAGGAGGCTCCGGGCCAGTCCTTACGCCTTTCTTACAATGTCCTCCAAGCAGCAGGGGCGCGAATTTTTAAGACTGACTACGTAGCATGCCCGAGCTGCGGGCGGACCTTATTTAATCTACAGGAGACCACTCAAAAGATCCGAGAAGCTACGGGGCACCTGAAAGGGGTGCGTATCGCGGTGATGGGCTGTATTGTGAATGGCCCTGGTGAGATGGCAGATGCGGACTTCGGTTATGTCGGAGGGGCTCCGGGGAAGATTAATCTGTATGTAGGAAAAGAGGCAGTGAAGTTTAACATTCCGGAAGGCGAGGCCGTGGGACGGCTTAAAGATTTAATCCAAGAGCACGGTCGCTGGATCGATGCTCCTAAAGCAGTGGCTCAGGTCTAAGAATAAGACGATGAATGCAGTCGGTGCTCCTGTTAAAAAAGGTCAATTTAAGTCTAGTTCTAAGACAGATAAGCCGTGGCAAGTGGTGGTGTTAGATGATCCGGTGAACTTGATGGAATACGTGAGTCGCGTGCTAGTTCAAATTTTTGGTATTTCAAAAGGAAGGGCGAATGAGTTGATGTTGGCGGTTCATGAGAAGGGGCGGGCCACGGTCTGGAGTGGGAGCCGTGAAAAAGGGGAGATGTATGTGAGTCAGCTCCATACGGCACAGCTCAACGCAACTCTCGAAAAGGTAGAATGACAATCGCACCCACACTTTCTGGTGGTCTTAGATTGATCCCAGAAGAGGAACAAGACTGGAGCGTTTTATTAGAAATTGCTGATGATGGTGAGGGCAACTTAGAGGCCCGCTTTGGAAATCTGATGGATGAGGACTCGATGTGGGAGGAAATCGTGGTGCCGGAGTTGAAGGTGGATTTCTCTGCCCAGCGGAAAGAGGTGCGGAAGGCGGTGTTAGAGGCTCGTGAGCAAGGGCGTGAAGGGGTGACGATCGAGCGGGAGCAGGCAGACCTTTGGTACGGCGCGTTAAATCAAGCGCGTCTGCTCTTGGAGGAGAGATTTCGCTTTGGCCCTAGCGAGTTTGTTGAGGTGGAAAAAATTAAGGATGCTGTGATGCGCTCGGCGTACTTCCGTAATGAATTTTACAGTCAGGTGCAGTCCTTACTTTTGGAATACGTGATGGGAGATGGCTAGCTTCCGCTAGGCGGGATTGAGGAGTGCTTGGAGTCGTTCCATCACCTCTGCCACGGTAATCTCGGTCATACAGCGGTGATCGAGAGGACATTTATTTAGAAGGCAGGCGGAGCAAGGAACGTGCCGACGGATGATTTGGTGTATGCGGCCGAGGGGGCGTTTCCACTCGGGTTCATTCGGGCCAAAGAGGACGAGAGATGGAGTGCCGACAAAGGATGCGTAATGAGCAATAGAGCCGTCATTAGCGATAAGTCCGTGACATGCAGCGAGGTGATCTAAAAGAGCATCTTTCTCGGCTGAGATGACCGATTGACCGAGTGCTTTAGCAAGAGCTGCGGCAGGAGTGGGTCTGCCGGGTGAAGGGATAATGCTGAGAGAGCAATGCTCTGAAATATTCTTGGCGAGCTCGCTGAAACGCTCTAGGGGCCATTCTGCTGCTGGGCCGAAGTCAGAACCAGGGGCGATGGCAATCTGAATGGTGCTAGGTGCTGGGGGACGTGGGGGAATGGAGAAATTAGAGGGCTGGTAGGGATCTGCCCCGAGTTGAGCAACGAAGAGGAGATAGCGGTTCACTTGGTGTTCGATCGGGCCAATTTTACGCTCTACTTCCACCGGAGTTGTGAGGTGTTTCGCTAGTTTTTCACTGGGGTAGCCAAGTATCTTAGGGATCTCGTACTTGGCGAAAGCTTGTGCGCTTGGGCCGTCTTCCCAGCAAATTGCGGCATCAAATGAGATGTGACTTTCTTTAAGTAGGCGAGTGATTTTACGAGGGGAGTCCGCGCTATGCTGAGTGATGATTTGGTCGACCTCGGCGACTTTACGCCACATGGGAGCGGTGTCCTGATTAGCGAGGATGATGAGAGTTCCGTGGGGGTTGGAGTGACGAAGCGCACGGATGGCGGGAATGCTGAAGCTGGCCTCGGAAATTTCTGAGGGCGATGCGATGATGAGTTTTCCTTTTTCTAGTTGGAGGAGTGGACGGTCGGCAAGGGGGGCGTCCTGGGACATCTCGGGCATGAGGCGAGGCTAGCCATGTTTTTAATGAAAGTCACGTCAGAGCGAGACGGGGCGGACTGGGGGGAAGCGGTCAGGGCGGTGGAAGTCAGGATCGCCACCGCCTAAATCTGCGAGACTAAGGAACTCCTGTGCGGGTGAGTTGGCGATGAAGGTGGCATTGAGAAGGCTTTTTTTGCCGAAACCGTAGTGAGTTTGAAGCCAAGGGAGGGGGATTTTAGCACTAGCCTGCCATGAATTTTCATTTTGCTGAGCTGAGGTCTGTATGTCTGGAATGGCAGCAGGCTGTCCGGGACTAGGCTTACGGATCTCTGAGAAGGCACAGGACCACCATGAGCCGTTCGGAGCTAGGTTAAATTCTAGGTAGTTAGGCTGGTTTACAGATTTTAGGAAAAATTCGGCGACATCGTATTTCCAAAGCTCAGCTTGGTACTTGGAAGGGAGGCTCATGGGATGGCAGAGGCCGCTGCTATTTTCATCGCTCGCTAAGAAGTGGAAGTGCGTCAGGTCTACCCAAAATAACACGCGGGCTGTTCTGGGCCTTATTTCACCTGACCAGTTTCTGGAAATGGGAGTCCCGTGAGCTTGGAGTGTGGAAAAATCGGGAGCATGAGCCGCGAAAATGACAGAAATGCTGTTCATAAAGTCAAAAAAATGAAAAAAAATGCCTTTGGGCAAGGAGAGTGACTGAAATTCTCTCGCTTAATTGGGCGAAATGTGAAATTCTCTCACCACTAAATTACCTCCATGAAGCCTATCGAATACATCGGAGCCGCTCCGATGAAAAAAAAGCGTAGAAGTCCTCTCGGAGGATGGTTTTTGGTGGCTTTTGCTTTAGTGATCGGCGGGATTTTTATCCGTCCACTTGTTCCCTATCTTCAGGCACAGCAGAACCTTACTTCAGATGCAAATGTGCGTGAGGCGATTCGTGATCTTCATGCCGATGGTGACTTCTTTTCTCTTCTCGGTGCGGCAGCCCTAGAGCGGTCCCAGAGAGAGGTGAAGTATGATGGATCATACTTCGAGATCGATTTTCCGAATGGAGATATTGGTGAGGACCGTGGGAAGGCAGAAGATTTAATCGTGAGAGCTTATCGGACCGTGGGGATAGATTTACAGGTGGATCTTCACGAAGATATTAAAGCGAATTTTTACTCCTATCCCCAACTCTATCATGCCAAGGGACCGGATACGAATATTGATCACCGTCGTGTGAAAAACTTGCAGCGATTTTTTTATCGGAAGGGGCAAGCTCTGGCGAAGACCTTAGATGGTGAGGATTACGCGGTGGGGGATATTGTGATTTGGAATCTCTTAGATGGTGGCAAGCATATCGGAATTGTGGTGCCGGGGCCGGGAGCTAAGAAGACGAGGCCTTGGGTCGTCCATAATATCGGCAATGGCCCAGTCTGGGAAGATAAGCTGTTTGATTACCCGATCGATGGGCACTATCGCTACGGTTCAGAGTAGGAAAGGAGTGATTGTTCACTCGGTGGCTTTGTTAAACTACTCTTTCTCTTAGCGGAAGGTTACGGGAAGAGAACTTTGAAGGTGGCTACGGAGCTTTTCATGCGCGGCATCGAAGTCTTTTTGCTTTAAGCTCCCTTTGTCAGATCGGTAGGTGAAGGAGTATGCGATGGAGCGCTTATCAGCTGGCATTTTCTGGCCGCTAGGGTCGTGGAATTGGTCAAAGCATACCGCTGAGACGAGAAGGGGGTCCTTGTGTTTGGCTAGGGCTTTTTCAATGTCGGCATTACTAGTCTGGAGCGGAAGTTCCATGGCGATATCTCGACTGGAGCCGGGGAACTGGGGGAGAGGTTCTATTTGGAACATCTCTGGGCGTAGGTGGAGAACTTTCTTTTGGTCGATTTCAGCGAGGTAGATGGCTGACTTGAAGCCTAGCTCACGGGCACGGGAGGGGAGGACTTGGGCAAAGGTGCCGATCGGCTTACCTAGGAGCTGGATGTCTCCGGCAAGGAGGAAGCCTGGGCGAGCGCGGGAGGTAAACTGGATGTGGCGGTTGCCGAGAGCGGCTTGGATAGCAGCCTTAAGGTCGAAGAGATCGAGAGTGCGGCTGTCACTCCGGGTCCAAGATGCCGGATCGGCTTCCCCACCTAGGAGGAGAGCGAGTGAGTCAGCTTCGAGGTCAGTGGCTTTCCCTCCACCTACGTTACGAAATTGGCGACCACTCTCGAAGAAGCGGAGGGTCTTGACCCCTTGGCGGATGTTATTTTCGGCCACCGCGAGTAGGCCTGGAGTGAGGGCAGGCCGGAGAATGGCGTGGTCTTCGCTGAGGGGGCGAGCAACTTTGACGAGGTCGCCATCTTGAAGGGGGCGGAGGGGGAGGCAGTCGCGGATCTGTTTCTCAGAAATGAGTTTAATGGTCTGGGTTTCGTAGAACCCGAGGGCGACAAGTTGCCTTTTAAGGTCGAGGAGGCGGTCATAGTCACGATCATGGCTGCTCTCGTCCACCGCGGTGCCACCAGTGCGGGAGGGGAGGTTCTGGAGGCCGTGAGTGCGTGCGATTTCTTCGACGAGGTCGGCGGAGCGTCCTAGGTCAGCTCGCCAGCTAGGAATGGACCAAGTTTTCTGATTCTCGGACTGAAGGCCGAGCCGTTTGAGGATGCTACTGGCGTCAGCAAGGGAGATGCTGTGATCCATGAGTTGGAGCATGCGCTCACTGTCTAAGGTAACCTCAGGGAGTGGGGCAGGGAGCTGGCCAGCAGTACTAGTCTGGGCGCTGGCTTTCCCTCCCGCGATTTCTAGGATGAGAGCTGCCGCAAGCGCGGCAGCGGGGAGGACTTGGCCGGGGTCAACTCCGCGCTCGAAGCGGTAGGAGGAGTCTGAGGTGAGGAAGAGGCGCCTAGAGGTACGACGTATCTCAGAGGTGGTGAAGTAGGCAGATTCTAAGAGGATGTCTGTGGTGGAGTGAGTGACGCTACTATCTAGTCCACCCATGATGCCGGCGAGGGCGAGGGGCTGTCCGGATTGGTCGGAGATGAGGCAGTCTTCTTCGTTAAGCTGGTAAGTCTCTTCATCGAGCGCTTTGAACTTCTCTCCTGCATGAGCAGAGCGGATGTGAAGTGGGGTGGAGACTTTGGCGGCGTCGAAGGCATGAAGGGGCTGGCCGAGTTCGTGGAGGACGTAGCTGGTGATGTCTACGATGTTATTGATCGGACGTAGGCCGATCGCTTTGAGCTTTTTGCTAAGCCATTCTGGGCTGGGAGCCACGGTCACGCCCTTGATAGAGAGGACGGAGTAGAAGGGGCAGGTGGGGCTGTCTAAGGTGATCGTGGTGGGGTCTGTGCTGGTGCTGCTTTGGTAAGATTTGGTGACGGGCTGGATCTCGGTATGGAGGAGGGCGGCTAGCTCGCGAGCAAGTCCGGAGTGGGAGAGGAGGTCAGGGCGGTTCGGAGTGACCTCAACTTCGATTAAGGTGTCTGAGTCGAAGAGGTCTCGGATGGGAGTGCCGGGCGTGAATTCCGGATCTAGGATGAGAAGGCCGTCTTCTTTATCACTGAGGCCAATTTCAGATCCAGCGGCGAGCATCCCTTTAGATTCGACTCCGCGCATTTTCGTCTCGCCTATTTTAAACCCGCCGGGGAGTTCGGCACCAGGGAGGCAACAGGGGACCTTATCTCCAAGCTTATAGTTGCTAGCTCCACAGACGATTTGGCGTAACTCTCCTTCTCCAGTTTCAACTTGAGTGACTTTCAGCCGGTCCGCGTCAGGGTGCTGGGTGGCCTCTTTAATTTCAGCCACGATGATGTGTGGGCTTTTGACTCCTATTTCTTGCAGCCCTTCGATCTCGATGCCAGCGAAAGTGAGTAGGTCGCAGACTTCATCTAGGGTCCGGGTGCCGAAGTCGAGGCGTTCTTTGAGCCAGTTGAGCGAAACGTTCATGAAGGGGGAGGAGAAGGTGGGATGAGGGAATTTTCAATCGTAAATCGAGGAAATGAAGAGTGAGTAGTGATTGTGATGCTGACCGCGTGCTGTGGAAGATTGGCAAGTAGGACGAGCGCGGTTCCGCATAAAAGAAAACCGCCGGAACTTTCCTGAGAAAATTCCGGCGGTTAAAAGAACATTGCTTCTCGAAGCTCCACACTCGTGGAAACGAGGCAATTAAGCTGTTCACCCTATATGAAAACTGGCGTTTAATCGCTGGTTTCGCATTAATAGACTCCCGAGTTGATGATTCGTTCGAAGTTTTATGATTTTTTTCTAAAAGAATTTAGCGATGGTTTTCTCACTGGGTACTGGGGAGGCGAGTGAGCCGGTGATCATGGCTCCGGCGCCTAGAAACCACATGATCGCAGCAGGGGTGATGCCCCCTAAGACGTGGAATTCGCCACCGAATCCGGATAAGGTAAAGAAGGTGACCCAGCTGATAAAGACGGTGATTACACAGGCATAGGCACCGATTTTAGTGGCACGTTTCCAGTAGAGGGCGGCGATTACGAGTGGGGTAAGCGCGGCAAATCCGGAGAAACTCCATACGGCGAGGGAGAAGATGTGCTGCTTGGGCTGCTGAAGGAGGATGAGTGAGATGAGGTAGATGATGATGACGATGGCGACGATGAATCCGCGAGCCATGAGGAGGATTTGCTTATCCCCATATTGTTTTTTGCTGCCGTGGAGGATGATGTCGTTGGTGAACATGGTGCCTAGACAGAGGAATTGGGAGTCGAGTGAGGACATGATCGCAGCGAGGATCCCAGCCGTAACGAGACCTACGATGAGGGGATCTGCGACGAGTTTAGCCACCATGATGGAAAGAATGGCTGAGGGGTTCGTCCCAGTAGGGAGTTGCCCTGTGGCCCAGATGCCGATGAGGACGCAGGGGACCCAGACGATGGCGATGCAAATGGGGTGAGCGATGACGGTGAGTTTGAAGCTCTTCGCACTTTTGGCGGTGAGCCAGTGCTGAAAAAGATGTGGAAACATGCCTACGCTCAGAGGAATGAACATGTAGGTGAGGAAGGTGAGCTGTGAGACTCCGGCTTTCCCCTCGACGCTGCGGACCTTATGAGTGTCTTTGGCCTGTTCCATGGCAGCTCCAACTCCTCCGAGTTTATCTGAGATGAGGTAGAAGGCGAGAATCCCCATGATCATGAAGACGATGGTTTGGAAAGTATTGGCCCAAGCGGCGGCCCGTGAACCTCCGGCAAAGATGTAGGTGAGGACGACGATGGAGATGACGAGCCCGGTGAACCAAGGGGGGATGGCTCCATTCGTAGTCCATTCTGGGAAGACTCCAGGATGAGGTCCTTTAGCCATAGTCACTCCCTCGATCGTTTTAGCGGCCCCGATGATGCCGATGAGAAGGTAGGGGATAACGAGGAGGACGAGGATGGGAAAGAGGAGGTAGCCGAAGGCCTTAGAGTCGAAGCGGGCACGGAAGTACTGGATCTGCGTGACGTAGCCATAGCGTTTCCCGATAGCCCAGAGCTTGATGCCAATCATGAGGAAGCAGGCGGCGTGAATGAGGCCAGAAGATGAGGCCATTAAGCCATAGGTTCCGATACCCGTGCCGAAGGCTTTCCCAGTGGAGCCGACGAGGGCGAAGGCAGTCATGGTGGTCCCAAAGACCGACATGAGGAGCATAAAGGGGCCAATAGAGTGACTGGCAACGAAGTAATCCTTCGAGGTGCCACGGAAGAGGGTTTTGGAAAAAAGCGCGAGTCCTAAGAGAAGACTGAGATAGATTGCGATGACGGTGACGGTGATCACTGGGTGCCTCCTTCTGCTGAGTTGGTTTTTCCTTCTGCCCATTCTTCGAGCTGGGTGGGCCAAGCAATTTTCATGACGAGGGTCCAGAAGCCTGCGGCGACGAGTGAGTAGCAGGCGTGGTAGAAGAGGCCGATGGGCATGAAGCCGAATACGAGCTGTGGGTTATCCCAGTTCCAGAAGTCCTGATGGAGGATGATGAGGAGCAGGAAGATAAGAAGAAGGATCCTTTTACGAGTCATAGTGGAGCGGAGGAGATGTGGGGAAGTTTTACCGAGAGTGTCGCGAAAGCCTTTCAATGTGTCGATGAATTCCTATGCTGGCGAAGTGAAGCCGACGATGAATCTTGCCAAGAGTATTTCGCCTGACGGGGAGATTCTTCTACTACAGGAGCATGATGGGGAGTACTTTTTAAAGGTAGGAGGGGTGCCTCTGATGAGCACGACGGCGGCCTCATCAGAGCAGTTGATGGCAGAGCTAGCGTGCGAGAGGTCTGAGGAGAGGTCGCGGAGGGTGCTGATCGGTGGCTTGGGCTTTGGGTTTACGCTACGGAAGGTGCTGGAGCTAGTGTCAGATGATTCAGAGGTGGAGGTGGCGGAGTTGTTACAGGAGATCATCGACTGGAATGGGGAGTATTTAAAGGAGGTGAATGGACATCTTTTAGATGACCCGAGGGTGACGGTGCTGAAGAAGGATGTGTTTAAGGTGATGGAGAGCGGGCTCCGCTATGATGCGATTTTATTAGATGTGGATAATAGTCCTGATCCCTTGGTGCAGAGGGGAAATGGGCGCCTATACCGGCGGCGGGGCCTCGAGGTGGCGCGGGCGGCGCTACGGCCTAGAGGTAGGGTGGTGTATTGGTCAGCGCATGAGGATGGGAGTTTTGTAAAGTTGTTACGAAAGGTTTTTTCCCGAGTGGAGGTGATTCCGGCAAAGGCCTATCCGAAGGCGAAGAAATTCACTCATACCTTATTCTTGGCTGAGCGCTAGTGAGGGGAGGAGAGGGCTTCTGGAGTTTAAACTCGGGAATTTTCTTAGGATTTTTGGAAAGAGCGGGAAAAGGCTAGAGGTAAAAAAAACCCAGCACCGTTTACTACGGGCTGGGCTTTTCAGGTTAGATTAATTGATGTGCTGAGACCCTAGAGTGGGCTGCTAATCTTAGAAGCAGATTTCAGCTGGGATTTACGCTTAGCAGTCATGGCAGCAATTTTTTCCTGATCGAATGAGTCAGGAGTCGCCATGAGGAGAACAATTTTCCCTTTATTTACGAAAGCAGCACTCACTTCGTCTAATTTCTCGAGATCGGCACGCAATCTCTCATTAGTCTGTGCTCATGTGCCACCGCTGATGTCGATGTTGTAAGCTTCTTCAGGGGCAGGGATGTCCTTTTTAGAGACTCCCTCGACCTCGAGGCCAGATCCTGAAAAGGCCTTACGGACCGTTCCGCGACTGACCTTGGTCTTGTCATCTTTAGTTGTGACGAAGGCGGTTGTTCCAGAAAGCATCACTTTATCGATACCTTCCATTTTCTTCAAAGCCGAACTGGCTTTGTTGGCTGCGCCTCACCCACCACCGCTAAAGGATATGCTATATCCATGGATGGTTGATGCAGCGACCTTTTCCGTAGCGGTTGGTGCCGAGAAGGCGACCGGGGTCAATGATCCGAAGGCACACAAGATGCCAAAGGTAATTTTTGCATTCATAACGGAATAACCCTAGCGCATGGAAGGGGGGTCGCAAGATGATATTTTATTTAATTTGTGTGGAGGATGAGGGCAAAAAAGCGCCTCGGAGGAGGAGATCCCGCGAGGCGACAGATTAGGTTGGACTCTGTTTTAAATGTAGGAGAATTCTTTATTCGGAGTTGCGAGCAGCAGCAGCGGCTTCAGCGGTGGCGATTTGACCTTCGCTCTGGAATCTCCAACGGACCTTATTACGCTTAGGCGCAGTACGGGCCTTGCGAATGGCGCGGGTGATAGTGCTCTCATGTGCACGTCGGCGGCGCATTTCTTCGAGGATGCCCTCGGTATCGAGCTTCGTTTTTAAGCGCTTGAGGGCGCGGTCTACGTTTTCTCCGTTTTTGAGTTCTACTCCACGAGTGTGTTTTTCCATAACTTAGATCCCCTGAGTCCGGAGGGGAGCGGGAAACTAGGAGGGTGGGAAGGGTGCGTCAAGCGTGCATTTTAGGGAATTTGCTACGAATCAGGCTGAGCCGATCCGAGCGATCTGGAGCAGGGAGCTGAGAATCATGAAGCTGCGAAGCCACGAATGGCATCGACATCAGGGGCTCGATGGGTGAAGGTGGGCGAAGGGGATCTTTTAAATTAGGATCACTTTTTATGATCAGTTTGTCTCGATTTTTTCATTCGGTTTCGCTCGTGCTGTTTTTTTTAACAGTGCTTCCTTCTCGGGCGGCAGAGTTTGATCTGGTGGGGCGGGAGATGATCCGCATTCTTCAAAACGGTCATTATGCGAGATTGCCCTTTAATGAGGAGTTGAGTGCCCGTTTTTTTGAGCGCTACTTGGAAACCTTGGATGGAGATCGAGTTTATTTTCTAGCCTCTGAGGTGGATGAATTTAAGCGGCGCTATGAGCGCAGCTTGCATGACCGCTTGAGCACGAGGACTTTTATGCCGATTGCTCGGGGCCTTTATGAGGTTTACCGCAGCCGAGTGTCTGGGAGGGTGTCCTATGTGGCTGAGTTATTGGAGCGAGGTCAGTTTGACTTTACGAAGGAGCGGAAGATCACACGAGATCGCGGAGAGCTGGAGTGGCCGGTTGACGGCTCAGCCCTCCAGCAGGTGTGGAGGGACTTGTTAGAAGAGATGATTCTCAGCGAGAGGATAAAGCGGAAGCGCCTCCGCGCACGAGCTAAGAGGGTGGGTAGGCCAGATCCGTTTCGGAGTGAGCCCTCGATCAAGAAGAAGGTTGCCTTACAATTCGACCGTCTTTTTAAAACGGTGGCAAAAACGAGCGAGGAGGACATTGCAAATTATTTCCTGAGCGCTGTGGCTAATGCCTATGACCCTCATAGTGAGTATTATAGTGAGACAGAGCTGGAGCAATTTAAGATTGATGTGAGTAACGAGTTGGTGGGGATCGGGGCGCGACTTTCGATGAATGATTTCGGCGAGGCCGAGATTTATGGGATCGTAAACGGCGGTCCGGCAGATCAGCAGGGTGAGTTGAAATTAGGTGACCGATTGGTGGCGATTTCTCCTCAGGGAGATGGGCGCTGGGTCGATATTATGTTTAAGCCGATTGATAAGGTGATTGAGCATATTTTAGGGGAAGATGAGCTTCCAGTGGGTCTGCGAGTGAAGCGCTCGGTTAAGCTGGATGATGAGGAGGGAGAAGGAGAGGATGTGGTTTTGGAAATTACCGTCCCCCGTGGAGTGGTTACGATTAAGGATGATTTAGCCTCGGCGAAGATCTATGAGTATGGGAGTGAGGATGAGATGATCCGGCTCGGGGTGATTACGATCCCTTCCTTTTACTTCGATTATGACGGGGTGGGGAGTCGAGTTTCAGTCGATGTGGAGCGATTGTTGGCGCGTCTGAAGGATGAGGAGGTAGATGGTTTAGCTCTTGATCTACGTGATAATGCAGGGGGCTCTCTTCCAGAGGTGCAGCGCCTCACTGGATTCTTCATTTCTCGTGGCCCGGTGGTGCAGGTGAAGTCGATTAACGGGCAGGTCCGTTCGCTAAATTCCTTTCATCGCAAGCCTCTTTATAATGGCCCCTTGGTCGTTTTGACGAATCGAGGAAGCGCTTCAGCGACCGAGATCCTAGCGGGGGCGTTACAGGATTACAATCGTGCCGTCATCGTAGGGTCAGCGGCGACTTATGGGAAAGGGACGGTGCAGAAAGTGGTAGATCTTGCCGATGTGATGCCGGTTTTTTCTGATCGAGTCCGAGTGGGGTCGCTCAAGCTCACATTCCAGAAGTATTACCGAGTTTCTGGGAGCTCCGTTCAGAGTAAGGGGGTGACTCCGGATTTAATTTTTCCAGATATCAATGACGCTTACGAGGTGGGTGAGGGCTTCCAGAAGTATGCTCTCCCTCATGATGTCATCCGGGGGAGCTCGCGCCTTAAGCCGTGGGATCGTGATGAATTGTATCTAGATTTTTTAAAAGAGAGGAGCGAGCAGCGCTTAGAGCAGGTGCATTACTTCCAGTATCTCCGCAGTGACGTCGCCCGGGCGAGGGCGGAGGTCGCTAAGAATGAAATTTCTTTAAATCTTAAAGCACGGCTGGAGCAAGTGGAGAGAGAGGAGCGTCTGCGAGAGTCACGGAACGAGGAGCGGAGGAGGCGCTTTGCGCAGATGGAAGAGGAGGATGAAAGGACCTTGCAGGTATTTCGCTTAAGCTTGGATGATTTAAGTCGGGAGGAGCTCCGTCCCTTCGACCAAGATGACCATTCAGAGGACTACATTCGGGAGGCCGTGGATGAGTTAGCCGAGCTGGAAAAGGCCTTAAAATGGCCCAGCGGTATCGATGCGATAAAGCGTGAAACTTTGCTAATCTTAGGAGATCTGGTGAGGGCCACCACTGCGGCGAATCTTGCGACGATCGAGAAAGATGAGTGAGGGGCTTACTCTGCAGGGCGTGGACAGGTCATTTCGGTCATTTCTGGTGCCGTCCATTCCTGCTTCCAAGCACTTGAGCGGCGAATTAGCTCACCGAGCTGATTGATCTTAAAGTCGTTCTTTTTAAGCTCTCCGGCCAGCCATTCTAGTAAGTGCCCGTGAGCAGGGAGAGGGGCACTTAGCCCGAGAGAGGTGGTCAAGCCATGACCGAAGTGTCTGCGCCAGACTTCATTTGCGAGGGAGCGGGCGAGGAGGTCCTTATTTAACCCCTGCGCGAATTCGAGGCGATTTTGGGCTTCCTTTGTCTCTGATTGTGTCTCGGTTGCTGGCGTTTTTGGCTTAAACTCCGCCCCTGTGGCTGGATCTTTGTGCGAGACTGAATTTTCTTCACGTGGTGGCTGGCTTGCCATGACGAGGTAGGCTGCTAAGTCATTTTCTATTTGTAGGAGAGATTCGTTAATTTTGCGGATTCTCTGCTGCCTAGAGTCTCGGTTTTTCGCGTGGTGACGCTGGTAAAATTCTCTGAGATCGTCCCCATTCTGGTAGGCGAGGGCGAGTGAGCGGCCATCGAAGATCTGTTTAATTCCTAAGGGGCTCAGGGCGCGTCGGTAGATTTGGAGTTCATCGAGTGAGAGTCCTTTCCCTGAGATGGTTAGCGGCTTAGGCCCCGCTAGGACGGATTTCATAAGCTTGCTGGGTGCTACTTCTAGCTCGACCGGAAGTCCATTCAGGTAAATTTGGAGTCCGGATGCCAAGCGAGTGCCATCATAGCTTACCGCCACATGGGACCAGCGATCCTGCACAATGAGAGGAGATTTAGAACTTACCGAGATGGCGAACTGAGGCCAGAATCTAGACCAGCGTGCTTGGAGTCTCCCCCGGTGGACTAGGAATTCAAAGCCGCGCTCGCGACTTCCGATTCTGGCTATTGGAGTGTCCTGTAAAGAGTCCTCCCCGAGCTTAATCCAGGCGGAAAAGGTGAAGGGATCGAGCTCACTCGTGATGGGGAGGCCTGATAAACTGAGTTTATTTTCTCCGGTGAATAGAAGGCCCTCGCCATGTGCGCTTCCTTCCATAATGAGGCTATGTCCCTCTGCTTTTATGGGGCTTGCTAGGGCGAGGTTATGAAGTCGATTCCCCTCAAATGAGTAGGCCGCGACTAGTCCAGAGAGCGAGGGCAGCCCCTCATCACTCTCGAGCCAGTCAAGGTAATCTTGCTCTAGGGGTGGAGTTACGGCTGAGGCAGCCTTGAGCTCCTGCTTTAGGCTCTCGAGTGCTTGGCTCGCCTCAGCGCTCTTTTTGATAAAGAGAGGGGGGAGGGACTTAGGAAGATGGTCGTAAGGAGTGGTGAAAAGATCGGTGAGTTTCTGGTAGCGCTCAGTCGTCCAGTCCTCGCCGGGGTGATCGTGACAACGGGCGCAAGCGATGTTTACTCCAAGAAACTCTCGGGCTACCAGCTCAGCCCTCCACTGCGGGCTATCGTCCTCTCTTCGCAGATAGCCAGTAGAGACAGTTCGCGATGAATCAGCCATTAAGTCCCCTGCTAGTAGATCCACCACCGGAGCACTAAACATCGCTTCTGGGACTTTGCGCTTTTTTCGGAGGTTCGCAGTGGGCTCGATGAAGTCATCGACTGAAGTTCCTGCCACTTCGCGAAGCGGGAGCAGGGCCCAGTGTGGGTCAATTTCGCCCCCTTCACTGAGCCACCTTTTAAGGAGTTCAGGCGTTTCGAGGCCTTCCTTATGGGTGTGCAGGAGGTCCCAGTCAGTAGGGGAATGTAGTGGGAAATCCTGATGACAAGAAAGGCAGTTTTCGAGCAAGAGGGGGCGCACCTCCTTAGAGAAAGACACCTTAGGGGGAGTCTTATCCTGCTCGGTTGAGCTAGCGGAGGGGGTTTCTTTGCACGCCCAGAGAAAAAAGAGGGGGAAGCTTAGCCAGATGACACGCACGCGCGCAGCTAAGGCCAATCTTAGCCTCAGGTCAATCTTACCTCGCTACGGTATCGCAGAGTTAGGAACTTATCGCAGTTCTAGAGTAGGTAGAATGAGAAGGACTCGAGGTGGAGTCACTGGTGGGAATTCTCACTTTGCGGCGTTCCAGAGGCGGTCCATCTCGGCGAGGGAGGCTTCTTCTAAGGTGGTGTTTTGCGCTTTGAGGCCTTCCTCGATCTTGGCGAAGCGGTGGAGGAATTTTTGGTTCGTCCCTTCGAGGGCGACTTCAGGGTCGATGTTTAGTTTCCGAGCGAGATTGGTGACGATGAAGAGGAGATCACCGATTTCTGCTTCTAGTTCTGGGGTGGCGTTTTTCCCCTTTTCGTGTTTGTCGAGTTCTTCTCGTACTTCGGCGAGTTCTTCATCTATTTTTTCGACGATGCCTTTGGTGTCTGGCCAGTCGAAGCCGATCTTGCTGGCTTTCTTTTGAAGTTTAGCAGCTTTAAGGAGGGCGGGGAGTCCTTTGCCGATTCCGTGGAGGTAGGGTTTCTCCACGTGGCCTTTTTCGGCGCGTTTGATGTCCTCCCACTGGGTGAGGACTCCTGCGGTGTCTTTGATTTCTGAGTCGCCGTAGATGTGGGGGTGACGGCGGATGAGTTTCTCTGAGATCCCGCGTGCGATGTCATCGAGGTTAAACTTTTCATCCTCTTGTGCGATTTCCGCATGGAAGACGACTTGGAGGAGAAGGTCTCCGAGTTCTTCTTGGAGGTTCAGAGGGTCATTCGCACGGATAGCCGCTACGGTTTCGTAAGTTTCCTCGATGAGGTTAGAAACAAGAGAGTGGTGGGATTGTTCAGCATCCCAGGAGCAGCCGCCGGGGGCGCGGAGGCGGTGCATGATGGCACGGAGGCGGGTGATTTGGAGGTGGGGCTCCGAGCAGTGGATCATTTCGTCGTCAGTCATTTGTCTCGGCGGGCTTTGTTAAGGGTTTCTTTTTCTTTAGTGCTGAGGGACTGGATTCCCTGCTCGCTGATTTTATCAAGGATGCGGTCGACTTCTTTTGAAAGCTGGAGTGGGGAGTGGGGGACTTCGCGGATGATTTTAGCTTCTTGAGATTTTCTGGTTTTGGGAGAGCTGGAGGCTTGCCCTAGCTGTGAGACTTTAACGACGAGGTCTTTTAGGGGAGGCCATTTTAGGACAGCGAGACCGAAGATGGCGCCGCCAAGGTGGCCCGCGCTGCCGCCGGCATTATGCCAGTTAAAGAGGACGGCGCAGGCTTCATAGAGAAAGTAGACGAGGCCGAGGGTCCTCATCTGAAGGGGGATGACGAAGAAGAGCAGGACGCGAGCATTCGGCGCGACGAAGTAGAAGGCGGCGAGGATGCCGAAGAGTCCAGCGGAGGCTCCGACCATGGGGACGCTGGGGTGATATCCTTCAAAGAGTCCGGGAATGAAGTAGAGAAGGGTGTAGAAGAGGGCTCCGGCGACTCCACTGAGGAGGTAGAAGCTGAGATAAACTCTACTGCTCATCCAGCGTTCGATGTGAGGCCCGAAGAAGAAGAGGCCGATGAGGTTCATGATGAGGTGGCTGAAGTTGGCGTGGAGAAATTGGAAGCTTAGGAGGCGCCAAAGTTGAAGGTGATAGATGCCTTCTTGGATGCTGAAGTGGCCGATGTTTTGGAGGAAGACGGGCTGACCGGGCTGGGTCATGAGGGCTTGGAGGAGGAGAATGACGATATTACTGATGATGAGCCACTTGGTGACGGGGGCCCCTTGGAAAGGGCTGGGCATGGCGGGAGGGCGCTGTCCGTAGCGGCTGCGCTCTGCTTGCATGTAGTCTCGATCGTTATATCCCACGGGGAAGAGGTAGCAGTGAATGCTGAGTCATGAAAATGAAACTTTTTCTTAAGGCGATTCCGGTTTGAACTTTGAGCAGATGACTCTCCAAGATTTAGGATGGAATGATTTTTTCTCGAGGTACTTTACTGAGGTGGCAAAGGAGGGATGGGTGGCGGGGCGTCTGATCCGAGAGACTAAGATTAATTTTTCTGCCCTATTAGAGGGAGCTGAGGAGGTGGACTGTGTGGTGGGGGGAAAGGTGTGGCATGAGGCGAGCTGTGACGCGGAGCTGCCGGCGGTGGGAGACTGGGTGGCGATCGAGCTGGGAGCGGGTGAGAATGATGAGCACATTATCCGGGCCCGCTTACCTAGGCGCACTTGTTTTTCCCGGAAGGCGCCGGGGAAGAGTAGTGAGGAGCAGGTGATGGCGGCGAATGTGGATGTGGTGGTGGTGGTGACAGATGCGGGAGCTGATTTTAATCTCCGGCGGATGGAGCGTTATTTTACGATTATCCAGAAGAGTGGGGCGCGCTGTGTGGTTCTGGTCAATAAATCAGATCTGGAGGAGGATGAGGTGAATGAGAAGGCACGAGTGGAGATACAGGAGCTTTCACCTGAGGCGGAGGTGCATGTGACGAGTGCGACGCGCCATGAGGGGCTGGAGGTTTTAAAGTCTCATTTAAGAGCGGGGGTGACTTTAACCATGGTGGGGTCCAGTGGGGTGGGGAAGTCTACGCTGGTAAATCAGCTTTTAGGAGAGGAGTGGCTGTGGACTGGTGAGGTGAATGAGGTGACGGGGAAGGGGCGGCATACCACGGTGGCACGCGAGTTGGTGGTGTTAGAAGAGGGGGGAATGTTAGTGGATAATCCGGGGATTCGTGAGGTGCAGATGTGGACTGATGAGGAGACGCTGCGGGATAGCTTCGCGGATGTGGAGGAGCTGACGTTGCGGTGTAAATTTCGTGATTGTAAGCATCAGGGGGATCGAGGCTGTGCGATTGCGGCAGCGGTGGAGGCGGGGGAGCTGGATTTAGCCCGTTATGAGGGTTATTTGAGGCTGGATGAGGAGATCGAGGAGCTGAACTTCCGCCGGAAGAAGCGGCAGATGATTGTGGAGCGCTGGGGGAAGCGTAATAGCAGAGTGAAGGCGCGGAATCGGGATGACCGGATCGAGCTGGAGAAGGAGCAGCGTGGGGAGCTTTGAGCCGCTTTAGCCTCTTGTCACGCGGGTGACTTTTCCTTTGGTAATTTCGAAGTTGAGGCGGTTTGGGCGGTAGTCTTTGGTGACGGGGCGGCTTTGTCCATCGATCCGGACGAGGCGCCATGGGAGCTGTGCGTTCTCGGCTTTCGCTTTGGCGGCTTCAAGAGACATTCCTTGGTAATCACGGGGATGAGATGATGAAGAAGTCACGTTAATGGGGCGAGATGAGAGGCTGGGCCGAGTCACTGGGGGAGATGATTGGCAGGATGAGGTGAAGAAGCCCGTAGTGAGGGTCACGCTGGCTATGGTGACGTTCAGAGATGAAAAAACCCACAGCCTTGAAAGAAGGCGTGTGGGCTGAGAAAGGGTTTTCATGGAGGCTTATTCAGCGAGCACCTTCATGGTGGGGATGGTGCCGATGTGTGGTTCTCCTGTACCTCCTTGACCGGTGGCACGCTTGAGAACTCCGGGGTTTATGATTCCGCAGCAGTCAGGCTTAGGGCAGTATTTTGATCCGCAGGCACCGCATTTTTGCTTCACCTTGATGGTCTCGGTGTAGGCGATTTTATCTTCTACTTCGTAAGGGACTCCACCTTTGGTTCCGGGGTCAACGGTACGTTTTACGATTTTATATTTGGTAACTTCTTTTGTGGTGTATCCCTTATTTTCACATCCAATACGGACGAACTTACCTTTTTTACAACACTTACCAAGGCCACAGCATGAGGGAAGTAGAGTTGCAATGAGGCCGAGGAAAAGAAGTGGGATCAGTTTTTTCATGAATGTGTGATTGTTTTTACCTTCGCTTAGGAAATCAGATGTTGAGCTGGCTTGTCGAGAGTGGATTTCTTGAAAATGAGCTTTTTAGGCGATGGTAAGGACTTGTTTGACGATGCGTGCGGCATTGGGAAGTTGCTCAGGCTCGACGTGTGGCGAGTAGATGGCGGGCGCATCGATGGTGCAGACGCGCTTGATTGGGGCGTCTAGGTAGTCGAAGGCGTATTCTTGAATAAGGGTGGTGATTTGAGCAGAGACACCGCAGAAGGGTTTCGATTCATCGACGAGGCAGGCTTTGTTGGTTTTTTTGACTGATTCGATGATGGCGTCTTGGTCGAGCGGACGGATGGAGCGGAGGTCTAGGACTTCGGCACTGATGTTGTGCTCGTTTTGGAGGATTTCTGCGGCTTCTAGGCAGCGTAGGACGCTGGCACCGTGGGCGATGAGTGAGATGTCACTGCCTTCACGTTTGATATCAGCCTTACCGAGGGGAATGGTGAAGTCACCATCGGCGGGGTCAGGGACGTGGCCGAGATTTCCGTAGAGGGTGGTGTTTTCCATGACGTAGACGGGGTCATTATCACGGATGGCGGTTTTCATGAGGCCTTTAGCATCTGCAGGGGTAGCTGGGGAGCAGACTTTCAGTCCGGGGAAGGCAGCAAAGAGACCTTCTGGGGTGTGAGAGTGGGTGGCTCCGACGTTGGTGCCTCCATTGGCAGGTCCCCGCATGACGATGGGGACATTGATGAGACCGCCGGACATGTAGCGACAGCAGGCGGCGTTATTAACGAGCTGGTCAAAGGCGACGCTGTGGAAGGACCAGAACATGAGTTCCATGACGGGACGGACGCCGAGCATGGAGGCTCCGATGCCCATGCCGATGAAGCCAGCTTCTGAGATGGGGGTATCAACAACTCGTTTATCTCCCCATTTTTCCCAGAGGCCTTTAGTGACTTTATAAGCTCCGTTGTATTGGGCGACCTCTTCGCCCATGAGGACGACGTTTTGATCGCGGGCAAGTTCCTCATCGAAGGCTTCGTTGAGGGCGTCTCGGTATTCGATTTCGCGCATGGTGGTAGAAAGAGTTAAAAATTAATCGTTGAAAAAGTGGCGGCCGATTTTGGAGGCCTCGGTATCATTATCAGTTTCCCAATAGACGTCTTTCGTGATGTCGTCGATGGTGGGAGCAGGGGAGTCTTCGGCAAAGGTGACGGAAGCTGCGGCTTCTTTTTTCGCGGCGCTGTCTATTTCTTTTGCACTTTCCTCAGTGAGGACTCCTTCACTCAAGAGGCGTTGTTTCCAGAGGTTAATGGGGTCGTGGTCGCGCTTGTATTTCTCGATCTCTTCTGGAGAGCGGTATTTTTTGTGGTTGGCATCAGCGACGGAGTGTCCGTAGTAGCGGTAGGTGTTAATCTCAAGAACGGTAGGTTTATATTCCTTACGGGCGCGTTCCATGGCGATGTTCATCTTGGCGCGGACTTCGTAGAAGTCTTCTCCGTTTACGACGTCCCAGTCCATGTCATAGGCGTCAGCGCGTTGGGCGAGGCAGTCTTTATAGGCGCTAGAGCGTTTTTGTGAGGTTCCCATGGAGTAGCCGTTATTCTCGATGACGTAGACGACGGGGATGCCGAAGAGGGCCGCGATGTTAAGGGACTCATGGAAGGCTCCTTGGTTCACAGCACCATCTCCGAGGAAGCAGAGGGCTGATCCGTGAAGGTTGTTATACTTTAAGCCGTAGCCGAGGCCAAGGCCAAGGGGGGTCTGACCTGCGACGATGCCATGACCACCCCAGAAGTTTTTGTCAGGGGCGAAGAAGTGCATGGAGCCTCCTTTACCCTTCGAGCAGCCAGTGGCTTTACCGTAGAGTTCTGCCATGCATTCATTCATGCCCATACCCACCGCGAGGGCGTGAGCGTGGCAGCGGTAGGCGGTGATCATGTGGTCATGTTCTCCCATGAGTGAGGAGGCGCCTACGGCGAGGGATTCTTGACCGATGTAGAGGTGGAGGAAGCCTCCCATGGTGCCTTTCTTTGAGTAGTTTTTCAGGGCAGCCTGTTCGAAGCGGCGGATTTGGCACATCTGGCGGTAGTGCTCGATCTTTTTCTCTGAGGAGAGTGCTTGGTTAATTGGGGAGCTCGCAAAGTCGAGCGAGGAAAGATTTGGGCTGCTGGCGTTTTCCATGGCGAAGTTATTTCAAGGAGCGACATAACGGCCTGAGCGGGCTGCCGCAAGACTAATGCAATTTGAGTCATCAGAGAGAAAATTTGACAAAATGGGAATCGCTGTGCGCTTATTGAAGTGATGAAAAAATTTCCTTATGTTGTGGCAGCCTTAGTTCCGCTCAGTTCTGGAGCGGTGGACTTTGAAAAACCTTATCAGTTGAAGGGAGGAGAGGCCGTGATCGAGCTGGAGTCTCCAGGTTATGCGGCTCCTGCTCTTTATGATCTAGATGGGGATGGGGTAAAGGATTTGTTAGTTGGGCAATTTATGGAGGGAAAGGTGATGGTTTATAAAGGAAAGGGAGAAGGTAAATTTGCGGAGGGGAAGCCTCTGGAAGCGGGTGGCGAGGTGGTGAAAATCCCGGGTGTTTGGTGATGCACGAGCTCGACTCCACAGGTCGTGGATCTTAATGGCGACGGGCATGTCGATCTCCTTTCAGGGTCTTATTCGGGCGAGGGCCTAGATGAGATGGCGGGGCTGTTCCAAGTTCTCTGGGGAGAGGGAGGGGGGATTTTCAAAAAACCACAAGTCCTGAAAGGAACTGATAATGAAAATTTGATCATTAAACCCGTTGTGAGTGGAACTACCCCACAGCGGGAGAGAATCTGCACACGGCCCACGGCGGTGGATTTCGATGCGGATGGGGATCTCGATCTCGTGGTGGGTAATTTTGAAGGAAGTTATTATCTTTTCCGTGGTGAGGGCGAAGGGAAGTTTTCTCCAGAGAGCGAGAAAATCATGCGTGGGGATAAGCCTCTCATTACGGGGCAGCATAGTGACCCTTTCTTTGTAGATTGGGATCAGGATGGTGATTTAGACTTGGTGAGTGGCTCTGTGCAGGGGGGTGTGGTGATGGTGGAGAATCTATCAGGTGAGGGGAAGGAAATCGTGTTCGGCGGGTCTCAGCCACTGGTTAATTTTCCTTTTGGGAAGGCAGAACGCTGGAGTGATGAAGCGCCTAGTCCTGGTGACTCCACCCGAGTTTGGGTAGAGGACTTGAATGAGGATGGTAAGCTTGATGTCGTTATGGGAGACCGGAGTGTGGTTCTTTCTGCTCCTGAGGGAATGTCACGTCAGGAGGCGAAAGAAGGAGTCCGTAAGGTTGAAGCTGAGTTTAATGAGCTGCGAAAAACTCTCCTCACACAACCTTCTCTTGACGAGGTGAAGGCGATCCAAGAAAAGCTGGTTCAAATGGGTGATAAGCGCCGTGAGTTCATGAATGAGAAGCGGACTGGCTCGGTGTGGGTCTATCTCCAGAAGTAGATCGCCTGACCTAACCATTTCTTAGCTTGAGAAGAGGGTCGCCGGGAAGATGATTTGCATTACGAGAGTGAGGAAGAAATTTACCACAAGAATGGCGAGGGAGGAATAGACCATCGCTTCAGTGGTGCCTCTCCCTACCCCGACGGCTCCGTTGCTGGCTTTGAGGCCACGGTCACAGGAGATGATGACGATGAGAACGCCAAAGGAGAGCCCCTTGATAAGAGCGATCGTGACATCTGAAAGATCCACGTAGGTCTGGGTATTCGCGATCCAGTAGGCGGATTCGACTTTAAAAACCCCTACTCCCACCACATAGGATGCGATCATCCCTAAGGCGGCTGATTCCGCGATGAGAAGTGGGATTGAAATAATCATCGCAAGGACACGCGGGGTGACTAGGTAGTCTACGGGATGCACGGCCATGGAGCGCAGGGCATCAATCTGCTCCGTCACTTTCATCGTGCCAATTTCTGCGGCCATCGCAGAGCCGACGCGCCCTGCAAGCATGAGTCCGGTGATGGAGGGGCCTAGTTCACGAAGCATGGCCACCGATACTAGCCCTCCAGTGGCTGTCTCTAGCCCGAAGAGCTTAAACTGGAAGAGAGTTTGTGCCGCCAGAACCGCCCCAGTGAATGCTCCCGTGACGCAGACGACGACTTGAGAACGCGCCCCGATTTCTGCGACTTGCGCCCACATTTGTCGCCAGCGTTTTTGCCCTCTCGTGACTGAGGTGAGAATCTCGCCGACTAGTAGGCCCAGCTGCCCGAGGTAGCTAATGAAGCTGAGGAGGAGACTTCCAGTCGTTTGGAAAATGAACATGGACGGATCCTAACGTGGTTTTTTTCCAAGGCGACCCGTAAGATCTTTCCAGAAGGGGCAGGTTCTTAGACCGTGCCACTTTTCACTGTGACAAAAGGGTCACAGAAGATGGGTTCGTGGTGGGGAAGAAGGTGCCTAATTTGGCCCCATCGTTCTGGAAGAAGCATCTTCTGGGACGTGATCAAAACTAAAACAGAATAATGAAATACACTGCACTTGCCCTCGGGGCGCTGATGACTGGAGCCGCTTTTGCTGAGAAATTAGTGATTAAGGGGTCTGATACTCTGGGTGCCAAGATGGTGCCACAACTTAAGGATGCCTACCTCGCTGCAGGGAATAAGACGGACTTTGAAATCGCGGCTGAGGGATCTTCTCAAGCCTTCACTGCTCTGGAGTCCGGGACTGCTCAGATCGGAATGTCTAGTCGTGATGTCAAAGACACTGAGAAAAACAAATTCGTAGCTAAGGGGCAAAAGCTCGTAGAGCACGTGGCAGGCTGGGACATGATCGCAGTGGTGACTAATAAAGAGAATGGAGTGCGTAATCTGACTTTAAAGCAGGTCGAGGGGATTTTCACTGGAGACATAAAGAACTGGAGTGAAGTGGGTGGGAAAGACGGGGAGATTTCCGTCTACACCCGTAACACCGCATCTGGCACATATAAGACCTTCCAGAAACTTGGGATGGCCAAGCGCGACTACGGACAAAAGACCCAGAAGCTCGCGGGAAATGAGCAAATCGCGACTGAAGTAGCGGGAAATGTCAACGGCATCGGCTATGTTGGCCTAGCCTACGCTGGGAAAGAGGGTCTACGCGCCGTGAAGGTAGAGGGAGTTTCCCCGAAGCCGAAGAAGAAAGCAGAATACCCCCTCTCCCGTAAACTTTACTACTACACCGTGGGAGAGCCGAGTGGGGAGGCCAAAAAATTCCTCGACTGGGCGATTCAGTCTGATGAAGCAAAGAAAGTGGTCGAGGCCGTTGGCTTCATCCCAGTGGACTAAGTCCCTTGTTCAAATCCCCTTATAATAAGGGGGTTAGAGAGTTTGTGACAAAAACGTCACACAGGGCGTATCTGCAAAACGCAGATGCGCCTTTTTAATTCTACTCCTGTCCAGAACTCCGTTCAGGCAAATCACTCCACTTCGATGGCAAAACACTTTCAAAGACAAGGGAGACGTATTCTCGGGCTGGATAAGCAGAGCTGGATCAAAGGTTTTTTTGGTGGAAACGCCGGCATTTCCATCGTCGTCCTCTTTCTCATTTGCTTCTTTCTCATGTTGGAGGCGTTCAGATTTTTCCCGAGTCATCATGAAGGGCTCCAAGTCTATCGCAAATCTGGTCAAGAATACGTAGGCCACCTGATGGAGCAGGCAGATGGCTACCAAGAATTCGTCAGTTTTACTAATCAAGCATACTTCGCGGAATACGATGCTCGCTATACGAAAGAGCGGGGGATTAAGGACTCATGGGATGCTCTTTTAGGCGAGATCGAGGACGAGGGAGAAGACTTGGCCGAGGTGCTCGAAGACGCTCGTGATGAAGAAGATGAAGCAGCCATTGCGGAGGCTGAGGGAGCTTACCGGACATTTTTAAAAGACCTCACTGCGAGTGTTTCTCGGCAGAGTATCGACTCCTTTGGCCGTCTAGAAGGGCATGATGACACTTGGGAAAAACTCCTCCTCGCGGCCCAGACTTATGATCCCGTAGAGGAAGAAACGCCTGACTTCGTGGCGGAGGCTATCCAGGTCCAGAAAGAGGGGATGCACTCCTTTACAGAGGCGAAGGGTGAAATCGCCGCTGCTGGAACGGAGCTTAAAGACCTCCGCTCTAAACTCGTGGCAATTACTGCAAAAATCGCGGAAGATGCGGAGGCGGGGCAGTCAGCCCGTGCTCGTAAAGAAGCCCTCCTTGCAGGAGCCACCAAAATGGAAGGAGAGGATAAGGCGGCAGCTCTGGAAGAGGCTGAAAAAATTGTCATTCAGGACGAGTTTCCCTTTGGAGAGAGAGTCCAGCCTCTAGAGGAGGCGAAGGAGGCCCACCGACAAGCAGTTGCTAAGATGCGCACGAAACTCGCGGTCGGAATAGCGAAGCTCCCAGCACAACTAGAGTCCGATAAGGCCGCGCAGCTCATCGCTCAAATTAAAAACGGCCAAGAGCGCTTCTTAGATAATGTCGATCGTAGCCTCGAGAAAGCACAGGACTGGGAATTTGATAAAGATGTGGGATTTTTCGAGTCGGTGGCTAAGTTCTTTTTTGGCCGAGACTGGATTACCAATAGCTCATGGACTAACGTCTACGGCCTCCTTCCCTTACTCACCGGGTCCGTCGTGATTTCTTGCATTGCCCTTTTCTTTGCCGTGCCCCTCTCGATTGGTGCTGCCATTTACGTGAATCGTCTCGCCACTTTAAGGGAGCAGAACTTGATTAAGCCCTCGATCGAGATGATTCAGGCCATTCCTTCTATCGTCCTCGGTTTCTTCGGTATCATGGTTCTGGGTCAGCACCTCCAAGACTGGAGTCAAGCCGCCTGGGTGCCAGAATTTCTCCAAATTAAAGACCGCCTTAATGCCTTTAATGCAGGGCTGCTCCTCGCCCTCATGGCCGTCCCTACGATCTTTACTCTCTGTGAAGATGCTCTAAATAACGTCCCCCGTGCCTACACCGAGGCCTCGCTGGCCCTAGGTGCATCAAAGCTCCAGACGGTCACCCGAGTCATCGTGCCGACTGCGATTTCAGGTATCCTCGCAGCTGTTCTCTTAGGTCTAGGGCGAGTGATCGGAGAGACGATGGTGGTCCTCCTCGTCGCCGGGAATCGCATCTCCATGCCAGACTGGGGGCAGGGCTTAGGACTCATGATGCAGCCCACCCACACCATGACGGGGATCATCGCTCAAGAGATGCCAGAAGTGGGAGAGGGCACCTTACACTATCGTGCGCTTTTCTTGGTGGGTCTCGTCCTTTTCTCCATCTCGCTGAGCATCAATATCACTGCTCAAAGAATCATCAAACGTCTCGGAAATGTCTGACTCTAAAACGATTTCGAAAAATCCCTTCCGAGCTTCCTCCCAGCGGCAGAAGGTCAAAGACGGCGTAGGAATCTCAATCTTCGCTATCTTCACTTATGTGATCCTGACTTGCGCCGTGGTCATCATTGGAAAAATCACACTTGATGGACTCCCCGTCATTTTAAAGAGCGAAGCCCCTTTTATTAATACTGAGTTCTTCACCAAGAAGACGATGACCCTGAACCAGTTCTACACTGAAGAAGGGGAGATGATCCGCATGGACCATGATGACTTCATCGACTTTAAAAACAGTAACCCTGAGGCAGTCATCAAGGATCATAAGACCTTCTCCTACGCTGGAGGAGGAATTATCGGGCCACTCGTGGGAACCTTCATGCTGGTCATCGTCTGTATGATCACCGCTTTATTTATCGGGATTTCTGCCGCGATCTACCTGAATGAATACGCCCGTAAAGGGAAGATGCTCAATGCGGTCCGCCTCTCCATCATGAACCTCGCAGGGGTGCCATCCATCGTTTATGGCCTCTTCGGTGCGGCCTTCTTCGTGCACTCTCCTTTTTTCCCCATTTTTACCAACACTCCAGATTGGGAGAAGGCTCTCTTCGCCCTTCCGCTCTGGCCTACTGATGGCTACCTCAGCTTCCAAGGCTGGGGGGAATCTCTCCTAGCTGGCGGCCTGACCCTCGCAGTCATGGCCTTACCAGTCATCATTGCAGCATGTGAAGAGTCGTTAAAAGCGGTGCCTAAGGGCTTCCGAGAAGCCTCCTTAGCGCTCGGGGCGACCAAGTGGCAGTGTATTCGCACCGCTGTGTTACCCTATGCGGCTCCGGGGATACTCACGGCCTCTGTCTTAGGCATTACGCGAGTGGCGGGAGAAACCGCGCCTATCATGTTCACTGCTGCGGTTGCCGGGAAAGATAAGCTTCCTTGGGAAGATGCCCAAGGGACGGGACTTTATTGGTTTTCTGATATGATGACTCAGTCAGTGCAGGCCCTGCCTTATCATATCTACGTCGTCACCGGAAAGCTTCCGGATGATCCTGCCCTGAAGGAGATGCAGTTTGGCTCTGTCTTCGTCTTTCTCCTCCTCGTCATCAGCATCGCGATGATCTCGGTGATCCTTCGCGCTCGTTTCCGTAAAAACCTCAAATGGTAAATCACTTTTCTCTTCTATGAACGACTCCTCCGTCACTCTCGATTCAGCCGATGCACCAGCCATCGCGGTGAATGAGCCCATCATTTCTATTGATGACCTCAGCTTTAGCTACGATCTAGGTAAGACCAATACCTTGCGTAACATCTCCCTAGAAATTCCGGCGGGGAAGGTCACTGCCTTCATCGGGCCCTCAGGTTGCGGCAAGTCCACGCTCCTGCGCTGTCTGAACCGTATGAATGACCTCGTAGATACCGCTAAGGTCACTACGGGTAAGATTAGCATCCTCGGGCAGGACATTAATGCGCCTGATGTCGAGGCGATCGAGCTACGCAAGCACATCGGGATGGTCTTCCAAAAATACAATCCCTTCCCTAAGTCCATCTATGAAAATGTGGCCTATGGTTTGCGCGTCCAAGGGATTAATAGCAAGAGTGTTCTCGATCAGGCAGTCGAGGAATCTCTCCAAAAATCAGCACTTTGGAGTGAAGTGAAAGACCGCCTTAACACCAGTGCCTTGGGCCTCTCTGGAGGACAGCAGCAGCGCCTCTGCATCGCCCGCACCATCGCCGTAAAGCCTCAGATCGTTCTCATGGATGAGCCGTGTTCCGCGCTCGACCCTATTGCCACGGCTCGCATTGAGGAACTTATCGCCGAACTGCAGCAGGACTTCACCATCGTGATCGTCACTCATAACATGCAGCAGGCCACTCGTGTGTCTGACCGCACCGCTTTCTTCTATCTAGGTGAACTCATCGAGTATGACGAGACCTCTACGATCTTTGGGAATCCTAAAGTCAAACAAACCGAGGACTATGTGAGTGGCCGCTTCGGTTAATCGGCCCTTTAACTCCTCACCTCACTGCCTCCTAATTATATCATTCCATGGCTCACATTTTAAAAAACTACGACGAAGAACTCAGCTCCCTTAAAGACAGTGTGGTCGAAATGGGTACCCTTTCTCTGACTGCGATCGAGAAAGCGGTCAGAGGTCTCACTCAGGGGGATCGTGATCTCTGTTATGATGTCATCGATGAAGACGAGAAAATCGACCAGTGTGAAAAAGCGGTCGATGAGCAGGGCATGTCCATCCTGCTCCGCTTTAATCCCGTAGCCTCCGACTTACGAAATGTTCTTTCGTCTATTAACATTTGTCGCAGTCTGGAGCGCATCGGCGACCATGCCGTAAATATCGGCAAGCGCGCCCGTAAAATTATCAAAGTCGGCGACTTAGAAGAAGTGCGTCTTATTGATCCTCTCTACGTCGAAGCTCGTAAAATTGTCTCCACCGCCCTAAGAGCTTACTCGGATCTGGATGAGAAATTGGCCCTCTCTGTCATCGAGATGGATCGTGAAATCGATGGTCTGCATAAGACTCTTGGTAAATCGCTTAGCAATAAGATCGCGGAAGGGACTAGTGACACCGAGTCTCTCCTTAATGTCATCTTCATCTCGCGGAGCATCGAGCGCATCGGTGATCTCGCCGTCAATATTGCCGAAGACATCGTCTTTATGACCTCTGCGGAGGACATAAGGCACCAGTAAATTCCTTAGGAAGTCTTTACTAATGCGTGGTTTTATTGGTGAAATGCGGCTCGAGAGGCCTCATTAGACCTTAAATTGCAGTAACTCATACGCAAATCCAGAATATTCGGGCTTTCAAGTTGATCTTTAGTGACTTTTGGTGTACTTTCGTGACTGTTGCTCCACTTGGGGCGATTTACTCATGGGTACTTCTAGTCATAATCGCTCCGGTCATCATGATCGGCAGCTTGATTCTAAGGGGCGTTTCTCCCTCTTAGTGGATTGGCGTCCACCCAGTGGGGAGAGTATCTATTTCGTTAAAGTAAAAGTGGAGGGGATTCCTGCCCTTCGAGTTTTTACCCAAAGGGCCTTTGACCGGAAGCTGGTTGATATTGACTCAGCAGATGAGGCCACTCCTGCTCAGCGAGACCGAGCTCGTGGCATCCTGTTCGGAGCGGCCCTCGAGTCTAAAGTGAATGATCAGGGGAAGCTGACCATTCCTAAAGCCCTTGCAGAGAGTCACGGTCTCACCCTTCCGGGAGCCCTCCGCCTCGTAGGCCGTGGAGAACTATTTGAAATTTTCACCCCAGAGAATGGTGATGCCATCCTAGCCCTAGAAGAAGAAACCCGTCAGAGTGATCCCGCCATCGCGGCCATGTTAGGCTTCTAAAACTTTGCTGAAATATCCTCTATCATCATGTCATCTGTCCATTCCATCTCGGCCTCGCCCCACTTCCGGTGCTTGTCGAGTTTTGGTAGGATTTTTTCATCGGTCGGTTATGAACCTAGAATCTCCATGGAGTCGCAGGACTCAGGAGTTCCAGAGCAAGAGTTTTACCATGAGTCCATTCTGCTGGATGAAGTGCTAGCTTACCTCGCCCCGCAAGAAGGCCGCGACCTTGTGGATGGCACCCTCGGTGGGGGAGGTCATACCGAGGCCCTTCTTAAGGCTGGTGCCCGAGTTAAGGGCATCGACCGTGATCCCCAAGCCCGCCAATATGCGAGTCAGAGGCTATCGCGCTTTGGGTCACGCTTCGAGGCCGTCGCGGGGCGCTTTAGTGAAATTTCTCAGCTAGCCTCAGCAGGTGGGTGGGGGCTGCTTGATGGTATTCTCCTCGATCTGGGAGTGTCTTCGCATCAGCTCGATTGTGCTGAGCGTGGCTTCTCCTTCCGCTTTGATGGCCCCCTTGACATGAGAATGGGAGAAGAGGGGCAGAGTGCCGCCGAACTTGTTAACACCTGGGGAGAGGCTGAACTTCGCCAACTTTTCTGGGATCTTGGGGAAGAGAAATCAGCCCGCAAGATCGCTGCGTGGATCGTAAAAGAGCGTCAAAGTCTTCCTTTTCAAAGCACCCTACAGCTTGCAGATGGGATCGCAAAGTTGCTCGGTCGTCGTGGCCGGACTCATCCTGCCACTAAAGTTTTTCAGGCCCTTCGCATGGAAGTGAATGATGAACTCGGGGAGCTGCGTCGATTTCTAGAAGCGGCGCCGGACCTCTTAAAAGTGGGTGGGCGACTCGCGATCATCACCTTCCATAGCTTAGAAGATCGCATCGTAAAACAAGCGTTCCGTGATGCCTCTAGGCATGAAATTGACCGCCCTGAGTGGCCTGCTCCCCGTCCTAATCCGCAGCTCTCCTATCGCCTCATCACCCGTAAGGGGATCGCCCCCGGGACTGAGGAGATTTCTCAAAATGCTCGCTCCCGTAGTTCTCGTCTGAGAGTGGTGGAGCGGATTAATACCCCGCTAAGCTAGTATCCTATGAATCATCGTAAAAGTTCCATCAGCCTCGGTTTTCCCTCGCTTATTCTGCTCATTATCGCAGTCGTCATCGTCTCGAGTGGGGGGATCGGCTATGTCGTGATGAAGAATAAGCAGCTCACCACTCGCAGTAAGATTGCTAAAATCCAGCGTCAAATGGATGAGCACAAAGTTTCAGTCACCCTCTATCAGTCTGATATCGAGGAGACCCTCGGTTACTACCGCCTCCGCCGCCACTTGGCAGATATGAAATCTCCTTTGGTGGAAATTAAATATGTCGAGGTCTGCCAGAACCCTAGCCCTAATTCGTCTTCTAAAGACTCCTTCGTTGCTCGTTAAGGTTTTATGGATACTTCCCTCAAACGTCGTGCGTTTATCGTCTGCTTGGTCCTTGTGACCGGCTTGACTGCTTTATCGTATCGGCTTGTCACCTTACAGGTGCTTGATCGGAAGCTCTCGGCCTCTTCTGCGATTCCTCGCTTTAAGAGCCACCAAAAGATCGTGGCAAGTCGTGGCCTCATTGTTGATCGGAACCATGGCATCATTGCTCAGAACCGTCCACAAGCAGCGCTGATCGCGGACCTACATCACCTCAAGACACACAGTATTCTGACTCGTGCGGTAGCTCATCGCTATGCTAGTCAGGTCGCGGGGTGGAAGAATCTAAATGAAGATGAGCGGAGTGTTCACCTTTCTCGCACGCGCAAAGCAGTCGTCAATCAGTTGACGAAGGAAGAGGTGATCAAAGAGCACCTTGCGTATGCCACGGAGGTCATAGGGCGTGAACTGCGTATCCCCTCGAGTGAGCTCCTTAAGAAAGTGAAAAGCGGCTCTGCAAGAGTGGTTGTAAAAAAGAAAATCCGTGAAGATCTCGCTCGGCGGATCGAGAATGAACTTCAGAAACGCCGGATTCAGGGATTTAGCTTCGAGCGCTCGCAACGCCGCCACTACCCTATGCCCACCCTAGCACCTCATCTTCTAGGGAATACCAACTACCAAGGAGTCGGTGAATCTGGGCTGGAGAAATCAATGCAAGAGATCCTCGCGGGTCGTGATGGAGAGCGGGAAATGAAGCGAGATAAGAACGGCCTCGTGAACCTCGTGGAGGCTGCTCAAGTCATCCCCCCTAAAATGGGGAAGCATGTCAAAGTCACCCTCGATATGGGTATCCAAGCGATCGTGGAGGACGAGCTCGGCATGGCCTGTGAAGCCTATCAGGCTAAGAAGGGCAGCATCATCGTGGTGGATCCACATAATGGGGATGTTTTAGCGATTGCGAGCCGCCCACACTTTCACCTCAACACCCGTGAGAACTACGCCGAAGCAGGCTCGAGCTTCGCGGTTTCCGCACAGTATGAAGCAGGCTCCGTCATGAAAATCGTGGCTATGGCAGCCGCTCTTGATAGTGGGACCGCCCAGCGAGACCATATCGTAGACTGTGGATGGGGGATTTTAAAGCGCCGTGGCTTTACGGTGCGAGACCATCATCGCTATAATGAACTCAGCTTTGATGATGTCTTGGTGAAATCCAGTAATACGGGAGTTTTCCAGTTTGCGGAGCGAGTCGGCCAGCATGAATTTTATCAATACTTGGACCGATTTGGCTTTGGCCGGCGCACGGGTTTCCCAGTCCCTGGTGAGGCGAAGGGGCGCATCCAAGATCGCCGAAATACCCGTAATTTTGCCAGTGCCACTTATGGATACGGGGTCTCAGTGACGCCCCTTCAGTTGGCGATGGCATACTCTGTTCTGGCAAATGGAGGGACGCTCCTCCAGCCCCGCCTTGTCCAGTCCATCGTCGCTAATAATGGCACGATCTTAGAAGAGATTCCGGTGAGGAAGTTAGGGCGCGTGATTAGCGAGCAAGCAGCGCATGAAATGTGCCTGACTTTAGAACAAGTCGTCAATCGGGGGACTGGTCGCCGAGCTCAAGTCCCCGGGTACCGTGCAGGTGGGAAGACCGGCACTGCGGAAAAGTGGAATAGTGAATTAGGGAAGTACGATGAAACTAAGAAGTATCTCACCTTTGCAGGACTTCTTCCCGTGCATGCTCCGCGCTTCGTCTGCATCGTCACGATTGATGAGCCATCAGGCCTTACCGAAGATGTTCAAGTGGGAGGCGGGAGCATCGCTGCGCCTGTTTTTTCGCAAGTTGCCGGGCGCATCGCTCGCTTCATGAACTTGACTCCTGAGAGTGATGCCCCCATCGCCTCCACACCTAAGCAATGATCTCCTTAAGCTCTCTTTTAGAAATTCTTCCTGAAGCCCATGGGCTCAGGATCGAGGACGTGCCTGTCAAGAGCGTCACTGATCACAGTGGCCGCGTGCAGGAAGGTTCCGTCTTCGTCGCGATCCGTGGGAGTGAGAGTGACGGGCATGACTACCTCCCAGAAGTGCTGCAAAAAAATCCGGCAGCTATTATAGCCCAGTCTAAGGCTCCTGCTGACTACTCGGGACTCTGGATTCAGGTTCCAGACACTCGCCTGATTCTCGGGCGCCTCGCGGCCCGCCTCGCGGGTGATCCTGCGGCCTCTATGGCTGTTATCGGGGTGACTGGGACGAATGGTAAGACCACGGTGACTCACTTCATCCATGCTCTTTTTGAAAAAGCGATGGTGAAGGCCGGTATGATTGGCACCATTAAAATCCAAGATGGGAGTGGCCTCCGTGATGCCACGCACACCACTCCTGGTGCGGTGGAGATGCAGAGCATTTTACGCACGATGAAAGAGAACCGCTGTAAGGCGGTGGCCATGGAAGCCTCCTCGCATGGCCTAGAGCAGGGACGCTGCCAGGGGATTCCTTTTAAGGTTGGCGTGTTTCTCAATCTCACCCAGGACCACCTCGACTATCATAAGACGATGGCGGCTTACTTTGCCTCTAAGAGAATTCTCTTCGAGCAAATGGCTGATGAGGGACGTGAGGGTGTGGCGGTGATTCATATTGATGATCCTGCGGGGGAGAAACTCGCGGAAGAATTTAAGGGGCGCCTTAAGATCATCACCTTCGGGTTTAGCCCTGGGGCTGACTTCCGGGCCAGTGATTTACGGCCCTCTACTCGCGGACAGGCCTTCGCGCTTGAGGCTAAAGGGAAGAGTCATTTCGTCCGCCTTCCTGTCGTAGGTCGTTTTAATATTTTAAATGCCCTCGCGGCGCTCGCTGCTGTCTCAGCCACTGGGATCGCGCTCCGAGATCTCATTAAATTCATCGCTGAGACTCGGCAGACACCAGGGCGAATGGAGTCGATTGGCGGAGACCGCATTAGTGTGTTTGTAGATTATGCCCACACTCCAGATGCGGTAGCTAAGGCTTGTGAGACTCTCCGTGAGCTGAATCCGAATCGCCTCGTCACCGTCTTCGGCTGCGGTGGTGATCGGGACCGTAGTAAGCGCCCTCTGATGGGGGAGGCTGCCGCAAAGCATAGCCACGTCTGTATCGTGACTTCAGATAATCCGCGCAGTGAGAACCCCGCGGAGATCATTGCTGAAATCATTCCTGGTCTGGGGTCTGTCCCGCATGAGGTGATCGAGAATCGACGCGAAGCGATCGAGGCTGCCATAGAAAATTCATTCCCCGGGGACCTCATTCTCATCGCAGGAAAGGGGCATGAGACTTATCAAGAGGTTCAGGGCCACCGGATGCATTTTGATGACCGTGAGGTCGCCCGGAACGCGCTGGAGAAAAAGCGGAAGGCGGATGAAGCTGAGTTCTTAAAACGCCAAGCTGAGCGTGAAGAGCGTGATCAAAAAAAAGCCCGAGACTCTAACGGGGACCCCCACTTTAAAAGAGAATGAAAACGTATGCCCTCCATGAACTCGCCACGGCGATGAACGGTAAACTCCTCCAATCCGAGAAGGGTGGGGGAGAGTGTGTCATCTCAGGTGGGGTCTCTACGGACACTCGTAGCATTCCTCCTGCCGCCCTTTTCTTCGCCCTGAAGGGAGAGAACTTCGATGCTCATCATTTTCTAGATAAAGCGGTGGGAGCTGGCGCAGCGGCGCTCGTCATCCAAGATACGGCCCATCTGCCGGCGGAAGTTCCTGCGGTTCTAGTGGAAGACACCCTCACTGCCTTACAAGCTCTCGCACGCTGGTATCGTGCTGAATTGGCCCTCCCCGTCATCGCCATCACCGGCTCAAATGGGAAAACTTCCACGAAGGATTTTACCAAAAGCGTCCTAGGTCAAAAATTCCGCGTTAATGCCACCTTGGGGAATTTAAATAATCACATCGGGCTTCCTCTCACGGTCTTAGCCACTGAAGAGGATGATGAGATCGGCATTTTTGAAATGGGCATGAACCACTCTGGGGAACTGGCTCCTCTTTGTGAAATTGGCCGTCCGAATGTCAGCATCATCACGAATGTGGGCACCGCTCACATCGAGCACATGGGAAGTCGTGATGCCATCGCTTTAGAGAAAGGGACGCTCGCCCGTGCTCTGGATAAAGAGGGCACCCTTCTCGTGCCCTCTGACTGTGATTACTTGAGTGACTTCCGGGCCTCCACGGCTGCTCGCATCGTGACTGTCGGGGAAGGAAGCGTGCGGGCTGAGAACATCGTCCCAGGGATCGCAGGGTCTTGCTTTGATCTCGTGGTCGATGGCCTGGGGAGTATTCCCACCTCCATTGCTGTTGCGGGAGAACACATGATTACGAATGCTCTTTTAGCCGCTGCGGCTGGGCATCATTTCGGCCTTACGCTGGAGCAAATTTCGCTCGGATTAAAACATGCCGAACTGACAGGTGGGCGTTTACGGCAATTCCAAAGCCACGGAGTGACGGTGCTAGATGACACTTACAACGCCAACCCTGAATCAGTCATCGCCGCGCTAGAGACTTTAGCGAATCTTCCCTGCGCCGGGCAGCGCACGGCCGCTCTCGGCGTAATGGCCGAACTTGGCGACCATGCTTCAGAAGCCTACTCTCGGATTGGTAAAAAGGCCAGCGAGCTGGGACTTCGCCTCATTACGGTGGGGGAAGAGGCTCAGGCTTATGGCGCTGCACAACATTTTCAGAGTTCGGCAGAGGCCGCTCACTGGCTACTTGAAAATTCTAATTCTGGAGACTGCGTTCTCTTTAAAGGGAGCCGCATGGCTGCCATGGAGAGAGTGATGAACCAAGCCTTCCCCCTCTAAAAAAATGCTACACTGGATCTATCAAATTTGGCAGGACGCAGACCAAGCTGGCTCAGCGTGGGCTGATCACTTCTCGTTCTTACGTCTCTTAGGTTATATTACCGTTCGGGCTGGGCTGGCCACCGTCATCTCCTTTCTCCTGACCCTTGCGATCGGTGAGCGCGTCATCCGTAAACTCATCTCTTTAAAAGTGGGGCAGCCTTTACGAACTGCCGAGGAGGTTCATAAGCTTGCGGAACTTCACGGTGGGAAGGCGGGTACGCCGACCATGGGCGGAATCATGATTTTAGGGACTGTCATGGTCGCGGTCCTCATCTGTGGACGTGTCTTTAACCCCTTCGTCCTTGTGGTTTCCCTCGTCACCTTTGCCCTCGGGGTCCTCGGCTTTCTTGATGATTATCAAAAAGTCGCTAAGAAGAACTCTGCTGGGGTGAGTGGTAAAGTAAAGTTGGTCTGGCAGGCTGCGGTGGGCCTAGGAGCGGGTCTATTTCTTTACTTAAATCCAGAGACTAAGAACTACATTTTCTATGCGACTGAGGATGGGGCTCAGGAAGCCTTAGTCACCAGTTTCAGTTTCCCACTGATCACCTTCGTGATTCCCCTCGGGATTCTCGCGATTCCTCTCTTCATGGCGATTTTGATGGGCACTTCAAATGCTGTAAATCTCACTGATGGACTAGATGGGCTGGCCACTGGAGTGACGATCACTGTGGCTCTTGCCTATGCTGCCATCACCTATCTTGCGGGCACCCAGCACAGCGCCGAGTATCTCCATATTTTTCATAACCGGAATCTCGCCGAGCTCTCGGTCGTGATGATGGCCCTCGTGGGAGCTTGTTTTGGTTTCCTCTGGTTTAACTGCCACCCAGCTAAAGTCTTTATGGGGGATACCGGTTCTCTGGCGATTGGGGGGGCGATCGGCATGACTGCGATCTGTGCTAAGCAGGAATTTCTTCTCGTCATTATTGGCTTCGTTTACGTCATGGAAGCCGTGTCTGTCATTCTCCAAGTGGGGAGCTTTAAGTTACGGGGGAAGCGTATCTTTGCGATGGCTCCTATCCATCACCACTTTGAGTTACGTGGGTGGAATGAGAATCAGGTCATCATCCGCTTCTGGATCATCTCCATCCTCTGTAGCCTCGGCGGGCTCGCCCTCTTAAAAGTCATCTAACTATGTTAAATCTCACCGGAAAAACAGTTGCCGTTCTCGGAGCAGGGCGCAGTGGCCGAGCCGCTGCCGCTCTTGCTGCGCACTGTGGTGCTGAGGTGACGATTTATGATTCTCGGGAAAGCTCTGGTGCGATTTTGGCCACCACAGAGATGGGGCATGAGGTTAAGGTAGACCTCGTCATTACCAGTCCGGGCATTGAAACTCGAGGAGAGTTCGTCCAGTCATTTGCGCAGGGTAGTGGGGCGCTTTGGGGAGAAGTGGAGCTCGCTTGGCGCTGCTACTCTGGCCACACCATCGGAATCACCGGAACGAATGGGAAGACTACGACGACTGAACTGGTCCGTGATCTTGTAGAGGCCACGGGTAAGTCCTGCGTGGCTTGTGGGAACTATGGCGTGCCACTCTCAGAAGTCGTCCTTTATGAGGAAGTTCCTGAGGTCATCGCTCTAGAGCTTAGTTCTTTCCAGCTCGAGACGATTGTCGAATTTAAGCCAGATTCGGTGATTTGGCTGAATTTTTCGGCAGATCACATGGATCGTTACCGGTCCTTACAAGAGTATCGCGAGGCTAAGTTACGCATTTTTGAAAACCTCTCAGAAAAAGCGCTCGTGGTGGAAAGAGTAGGGGAGGAGCTTCCCGAGAGAGGCAGTAAGATAAGCTTCTCTTCTGAATGCCCAGCTGATTGGTCCCTGCGCAATGGCGATATTTATTGTGACGAAGAAAAATTCCTCTCGATGGGTGAGACGCGCTTACGTGGACTCCATAATGCGGAGAATGTCATGGCTGCTTGTGCAGTCATCCCAGAGCTCACCCCAGAGATCGCTCGTGAGACACTCATGAAGTACTCTCCGCCAGAGCACCGCTGCGAACTGGTGGCCACTCTTAATGGAGTGGAATACTTGAACGATTCTAAGGCGACTAATTTACACGCTCTAGAGTCTGCGCTTCGCTCGCAAACTGGCCCTACCATTCTTATCGCAGGGGGAAAGGAAAAGGGCTTAGACTATGGTCCGCTTGCGCCCTTACTCGATAAGAAGGTAAAACTCCTCATCTCCTTTGGCGAAATCGGAGAGGCCTTAAAGCGTATTTTCTCTGAGGTTCTCGCTTGTGAAACAGTCACGACACTTGATGCAGCGGTCGCTTTGGCCAGCCGAACATCTGAAAAAGGAGACACGGTCCTCTTCTCGCCTGGGACCTCTTCATTTGACCAATTTAAAAGCTATGAAGAGCGCGGAGCCGCCTTCAAAGCAGCTGTCTTACATTACGCGCAGACAGGCTAAGTAAAAATCACCCAAACCCTAAAACATGAAAACACCAAAAACCATCCAGACGAAAAGAGTTCGCCCGAAAGCGAGCTACCGTATCCTGCATGCTGCCACCCGCTTTGGCAAAAAGCGTAAACAACGTGCTTCCACTGCTGCGGCTCATGATGAGTTTAACGAGGTTCCCGGCGTGGGAATCGCCCGTGCACTCCTTGTGATTCTTCTTCTCCATGTCGCTGCAATTGCGGGAATTTACCTTCACAATCGCTGGAGCGAGGGTGCTGATATCGAGGCCAAGGTGCCTGCTTTGGTAAAAAACACCCCGCCCACTCGCCTCGCCGAGCTTAAGCCTCACACCGTGACCTCAGGCGATGATTACGAAAAAATCGCCCGTAGATACGGAGTCGATTGTGAAATGCTGATGAAGGTGAATGAGGGGAAAGTTCTGGAACCCGGCTGGATCATTAACGTGCCGAACCGCCGCACAGAAGAAGTGCAGCCAGTTGAGCGTGGCCTCGCTTACGTGGAGCAGCAGCCTCGTCCACAGACTGCTTATCCTCAGCAGCCAGCATATCGCCAACAGAGCTATGGTCACCAAGCTCGCCCTCTCATTCAGTCTGAGAGTGAGACTTATCCTGGCAAACGCCCCGGGGAGTTAGCTCCAGTGGAGGGCCTTGAGCCGGAGCCAACTCGGAGTGCGATTTTGATAAAGCCGCGTAGACCCAGTGTGCAGAGTCCTCCTCCACGTCGTGAGATCATTCGCCGTCCCGCACCTCAGCCACGTCCACAAGTCGTGGCCACGGGGCGGAGTCATATCGTCCGCTCGGGCGAGACTCTCTGGAGAATCGCGACCAATCATGGAGTGAGTGTGGATGCTCTGAAACGGGCGAATCCCCACGTTAATGTGAATGCTTTGAAAATTGGTGCTTCCTTGACGATTCCTAATCAGCGATAAGTAGAGGGCCTATAAAAGAGGGCATTTATGGGAAAAGGAGCCTCCATTTTTTTATGTCTCGCGGTGGCCGCGCTCATTACACTGAGCTTGGTCATGCTCGCGAGCGCAAGCGCGAAGTGGGACTTCACGGGGGACCAGTATTCTCATCTCGTTCGCCAAGCTCTCTGGTTGGCGATCGGAATCGTGGTCATGGCAGTGACCGCGATTTTTAATTATCAGAATTTAGAGAAACTTGCTTGGCCTCTTTTCGGTCTGGTTTGTTTAGCTCTCGTTTTATGCTACGTGCCTGGAATTGGCGACGCGGCGAAGGGGGAGCGCCGTTGGATCGTCCTCCCTGTCATCGGTAGATTCCAGCCTTCTGAACCGGCTAAACTTATAGTGATGGTGATGCTTGCGGCTTGGTTTTCCAAGTATCAGGCAGAGACTAAGAGTTTTCTGCGAGGCTTCGTCGTGCCCTCAGTGATCTTAGGAATCCCGCTGATGTTAATTCTCTTCGAGACTGATATGGGAACTGCGGCAGGCTTAGGAGCAGCAGGCCTGATTGTCCTGTTTGTTGCGGGAACGCGATTACGCTACTTCTTGGCTGCACTAGCGGTCGCGGTGCCTCTCCTGATCGTGATGGTCCAAAAAGACCCCGTACGAATGAAGCGGATCGTGGCGTTTCAGGACCTCGAAGCGACTCGTCTAGGGGCGGGGATGCAGCAGTGGTTGGGACTTCGCGCCTTCGGCAATGGTGGAGTGCATGGGATGGGTCTTGGGAATGGAGTCGTAAAGCAAATGAATCTACCAGAGCATCACACCGATTTTATTTTCCCAGTGATTGGTGAGGAACTCGGCGTCTTCGTGAGTCTTGGAGTGATCTTTTGCTTCGTGGTTATCTTCCTTCTTGGTCTAGGGATAGCGCTGCAGTCCTCTGATCGCTTTGGGAGCATTCTAGGGATAGGGGTGACTTGTGCCCTAGTCATTCCTGCTATGATGAACATTGGGGTTACCACAGCCTCACTTCCGAATACGGGACTCCCACTTCCCTTTGTAAGTTACGGGGGCTCTAGTTTAGTCTTTAGCCTCGCGATGGTCGGAGTCTTGCTCAGTATCTTGAGGAAGTCGCAGGTGATCGGAGTGACTGAGATGCCTGCAGTGAAGCAGCGAGTCCTAGAGGTGAGACTTTAGTAGAACTTAAATCCTGTTCAGAAAAAAATGCTGAACCTAAGAAAACGGTTTTTTCGTTTTCATAGGTTCAGTCGCAAATTTTAAAAGAGGGGGCGTTTCCTTCCCTATGCTCGACGCGAGCGGAAGGAGAAGAGCGCTAAGGAGCCAAGTAGCATCAGAGAGCTGGAAGGCTCAGGGATAGCACTGACATCAATGACGAGGTCATCAAGGTCATTGAAAAGTGTGGCCAAGTTACCTGGGTTATCACTTGCGATTGTTAGGGTGCTGATATCAGTAGCGTTAGCAATATCAGCAGCCGTTACGACCTCGATCGTTCCTGCTCCGGGGCTGGGGTCAGTGATGTGGGTGCTAATGGAGTCCCCCAGCTCGTTTTCAAAAAGAAAAGTGGCAGAGGCAGCAGAGAATAAATGCAGTTCGACACTCGTAAAATCAAATTGGAAGGGGTTTCCGTCTCTCGTAAGAGTAATGTCCCACTGCTCTGTGGCGGGGGCAGGTGCTGATCCTCCTTGCCAAAAAATAAGAAAGTCATCTCCTACCGGCAGTGTGCTTACGCTAGTAAGGCTGCTGTTAGTGGCTAGGTTGAAGATGGCGACTGGGTTGGCCGCAGTCGCCTCTGAGTGGGTTGCGCGGAGAACATAGGTCCCAGCCTCAGGGCCATTTGGGACCACGATGGTTTCTTCGATGTAGCTATCAGTGAGATTCAGATTACTACCGTTATTATTAAATCCAAAGGTCAAGCTCGTGGCGGCAAAACTTGTTCCTGAGAGAAGAGAAAGGGCGCAGGTCCCTTTCGCGAAGGCTTGACGAATTTCGGATTGTCTAGAGGTATTCAGCATAAGTTGATTCTATCTCAGGAGATTAGCACGGGACAATCTCCCTCACAAGAGACATTCCCGAGAATGTGATCTCGGGCAGGTTCGTTCATTCTGTGAGGGCTTGCGAGCGAGAGGAGCCTAAATTCTGATCTTATAATCAAAGGAATTGTTATCGGTGACTTGAAACTTACGCGAATTCGAGTGATAGTAGTTCTCTATCTTCTTAAAAAAAACTTGAGAACTTCCTCCTTAATCTTCTCCACCACTTTAAAGTTCTCCATTTTTCAAGACCACATTTCTTTTTCCTTCTCCTTCTAATTTTAAAGCTTATAGACAGTCCCTTTCGATGAATAAAGTCTTCCCGTTCACTACCCTTCTCCTTGCTCTCCCCCTCGCTGCTCAGCTCCGGCTTACTGAGGTGATGTCAGATTCTAATCATTCGGACTCTAATGCGAATGGAGATTGGTTCGAGATCACCAATACTGGCAATACAGCCGTGGATTTAGCTGGTTTTAGCTTTGATGATGATAGCGAGACTGCGGGAGCCTCTGGACCTCTCCCCGCATTTTCACTGGCTGCTGGCGCTTCCATGATCGTCTTAAATGAAGAGGTTTCACTTCCCTTCCGCGAGCTTTGGGACCTCCCAGACGATGTCCGCGTGGTCACGAGTCTTGAGATCACTGATTTCCCCGGACTTAGTAGTAATGGTGACGCGGTGAATCTTTATGATGCTGCGGGAACGCTCGTAGACTCTTTCACCTTCGGCCCTGTGATTGACGGGGGACTCAGCTTTGCTCGCTTCACTGATGGGCAAGAGATTTCTGGTCAGTTCAGTTTCCCAGACTTTTTAGGAGCTTATCGAAGCAATGATCCCTCTGAGGACGTCGGCTCACCTGGAATTTCACAAGACCTTCCGGGACCCCTTCCGCCTATCTTCACTGAGCCCTTTTCTAGCGCTGGAGTTGTCAATATGGAGGTGGGTAATTTCGCTTTCCGAGTCCTAAGCATAGATCCTAATCCTACCGAACTCGTTAATATCTCGGCTACGGGCACTCCCCCTTGGTTATCCGTGAATAATCTTGGTGGAGGGGTCGCAAGCTTTAGTGGAATCCCTCCTGCCTCAGCAGTCGGTTCCCATGAATTTCTGGTCACTGCTACTGATAGTTCGGGCCTCTCCTCTAGCCAAACTTATCGTCTCGATATTGTCTCTGCAAACAGTCCAATCATTCTTAATGAATACAATGCAGTTTCTGAGGATCGTTTTCTAGGTGGTGGTGCTCAGGATGAAATCGATGGATCCACGGATCCTTTCTTCGGGCGGATCGCTGGGAACGGAGGCCCTTGGGTCGAATTTGCCATCACTCAGACGAGTGACTTGCGCAACTGGACTCTTGAAATTTCTAATGATGATTCCACCCGCACCCTTAGGCTCTCAGACCACATTGCCTTAAGTGCCATCCCAGCCGGGACCATCCTGACTTTTACGGAAAGTAACCAGCTCGTGCCGACCACTCTGAACCAGACGTCACTGCTTAATACTCTCGGTTACACTTGGTCTAATATCTGGATGCATGATCCTCTCCTAATCGACCAAGAAAATAGCACCCATCCTGATACGCCAGCGATTAATAGTAGTAATACTCGTTTCACTTGGCGTAACGGCGCTGACCAGATTATCTACGGGCCTTCTGGAGAATCTGTCGCGCTCAGTGATAGCGACGGTAATGGAACAGGGGATACTCTCGTCTCAGTTGGCAGTAGTGAAGTTTTTCGCCTCGAGGCCTCCACTGATTCCTCGATAAGTCCCCTTAATGCAAACTATGATGATGGTGGTTCTTCCACCTTCGGATCTCCAAACATCTGGAGTGCGGGGACGATGACTCAGAGCTTCGCGGCATCTTTAGTCGCGAACACTCCGCCGAGTTTTGGGCCTATTAGCACAAGTAAAGCAGTCCGAGGCGAGTACTCCGTAGAGATTACTCACAGTGGGGCCCCAGTCACCGTAATCACGGCACCACCATTTGTAGACATCACGCTGACCCCTGGGACGATTATGATTAACAATAATCGCCCGCTTACTCCGGCAGACATCGGAAATCATGAAATCTCACTCAGTGCTGATAATGGAGCGGTCAACTTCCTCGTCTACGAGTTACAAGTGGTTCACCCTAGCCCTCCACTTATTTTAAATGAGTATAATGCGGTGGCCCCAGATCGTTTCCTTAATGGTGGGACTCTAGCTGCTGATAGTGATGCTGGCCCAGCTTCTGCTGACAGCCACTTCGGGCGAGTTCTTGGAAATGGTGGTAATTGGTTCGAGCTTGTTCTGCTCGGAGATGGGCAGTCTGGCGTCACTGACCTCACCGGGTGGACGATCGAGCTCGGACAAATCGCTAGTTCTGGAATTTTCGTTCCCAATAGTACCGTAACACTCTCTGACCCCGCGACTTGGTCCGCAGTCTCCCATGGAACGATTCTTACCTTCATCGACCAAAATACCGCAGGGGGTGGGCTTGATACCCAGATCAACCGAGTTAATGAGCTCACGACGAATGGCTTCGCTTGGACAAATATCCATCTAGGCACTCCTGGCAGCGTGACTAGTACGGGACTGAGTGAGCTCGACATTAACTCGAGCAACACCGCCTTTATTATTAGAAACTCTTCAGGGACGCCCATATTCGGGCCAGCCGGAGAGGGCGTGGCTCCGCTCAGTGGAGTGGGTAGTGAAGAGATTTTCGAGCTGGAGAATGATCCTCGCCTCTCGGTCTCGGCCTGTGATGTTGCTTCAGACACGGCTCTAGGTTTTGATGATGGATCTTCTAGTTCTACCTTTGGCTCGCCGAATCTCTTCGCTCCGATCGGGAGTGTAGCTGACCGAGCACAAGATTTCTCCATTTTCGTTCCTTCCCTGATTCAAAGCTACTTTGCGAGCATTGGGATCCCAAATGCTGATCCTGCGGCAGATGCGGACGGAGATGGAGTTAGTAATTTGGAAGAATATCTCTTTGGTGGAGATGCGGTGGATCCTTCCTTCTTCCCTTTAGCCTTTTTAAACGCCTCTTCGACTCCCGGTCCGGTGTTTCTTTCTAGCCTAGTTCGAGTGAATGACCCTAATTTCGTCATCACGGCGGAAAGAAGCACGAATCTTATCGACTGGGTCACGGATGATCTTGAAGTGTTCGATGAGGCCATTCCAGATGACAGTGAGTTCGTGGATCGTGTGGTGACCTTCCAGAGAACTGCTGGCGATCCGAGAATGTTCTTCCGCTTCGTATTTTCTGAACTCTAAGAGAGGAGTCAGCGTCAATTTAGATGCTTTTAAGCGCCTTCACCCTCTCTTCTGGGTGGGGGCTTCGTTTAGCCTATGTGGTGATATCAGCTGTCGCTAAGATCATACTGGCACAAAAGGGGGGGATTGAGGATGAGCGAGTTTCTATAAAATGACTCAATGCTTAGGTTTGCTGAAAATGTTATTTTTCTACTCGACTGAACTTGATCTTATGAATACTGTTCAAGAAACCACTCTTAATTCATGCCTGAGAAACTTACGAAACGTCAACAAGAGCTCCTTGATTTTCTAAAACTGACGCAGAGTCGAGAGGGCTTAATGCCTTCGACGCGTGAGATACAGGCTCATTTCGGTTTTGCGAGTCAAACTGCGGCGATGAGTCATCTCCGCGCGCTTGAGCGTAAGGGCGTGATCGTGCGCTTGGCAGGGAAGGCTAGAGCGGTGGTTTTTCCAGAAGATTTGGAGCGTGAAGAGGTGGTAGACATCCCCATTTATGGGAGCATCGCGGCAGGAATGGCCGAGACTGTGGAGGAGGATAAAGAGGGTTGTATTTCGATCGATGTTGCCTCGTTAGGAATCCCACGAAATGCTCGCACCTTCGCGCTGAAGGTGCGGGGGGAATCAATGATTGATGCTCATATTTGTGATGGGGACACTGTGATTATGGAGTTCCGAGAGCCTCGACACTTAGACATAGTTGCGGCTTTGATCGATGATGAGACCACTCTAAAAAGATTTATTATGGAGAAGGGCCGTCCTTATCTAAAAGCAGAGAATGAGAATTTCCCTGATCTGATCCCCGCGCGAGAGTTGGTGGTTCAAGGAGTCCTAGTGGGTCTTTTGCGTAATGGGAGGATGTGAAAACTGAAAAGATCCTGCCTACCGCCTACTTTAGGGTAAAAGGGATGGCAGGTGCTTATTTTTAAGTCCTCTTCTTTCCTGCTGGGCTGACTTTTTCTTTTCCCTCAGAGGTGGATTCCCTTAAGCTTCGTAGGATGAAAGCGATTTTTCTCCCCTTCCTTGCTGTTCTGTCTCTCTCTTTAGTCTCCTGTTCTGATCTGTCTTCTGACTCGGAATCCCCTGCGGTGGAGTATCTTCACCCGAGTGACTTGAGCTAAAAGGACAGGGTGCTTAGAGCTCAGTGAGGGAAAGTTTGCTGAGAGCAGGGAGCAGGGAGCAGGGAGCAGGGAGCTGTCGAGAGTTGGCGGTGTGATTTTCTAGTGCATGTGCTACGAGTTCTTTTCAAGAAGGACTGAAAAAGAAAAAGCCCGCAGGCAGAACCAAGCGGGCTTTTTGATGTTTGAGAGAGTGGGAGATTACTTAAAAGTCGCCGTGATAGACTTTTGCGTCTCAGTTTTAGTGCCTTTGATGCTTCCGAGAGTTTTAGCGATATCGCCGGGCTTTTTGGTGTTTAGCCCACTGAGGGAGTTAAGTCCTTCAGAGTTTTTCATGACTTCATCGAAGTTGAGCTCGAAGAGGGTGATTGTGTCCTCAGCATGGTGAGTCGCGTTTGTTTCAGCAATTCCTCCTGTGAGGATGACTTTAGCGTGCATGTTCATTCCCTGCATGAGTTCGAGCATCATGGTCATTTGAGGATCTTGCGGGTCGAAGTCTTGGGCATTTCCTTCGCTTTCCTCTGCTGTTTTATCGTGGTCTGTTTGAGGAACGTTGATGGCGAGCTTACCGTCAGTGTAGGCAAAGGTCGCTTTAGCCATGGGAGCCACTTCATCTGAAGCGGATTTTTCGCCTGGTTTGATACTAGTGAGTATACTGAGGCCGTTGGTCAGACCTAGAGAGACTTTATTAATGTCACTGAACTCATAGGTAACGCGGGCGCCTTTACCGCCGTCATCCATTTTGATTTCTTCGACCTTCAGGAAGGTGACTCCTTCGCCGTATTGAGCAGCTTTTGCTTTGAGCTTGGCCTCGTCTTGGATGTCAGCGAGGAAATTTTGGTTTACGCCCCCTTGTGACGCCGCCATTTCCATCATGGAGAGCATTTGTTCACCCATGGTGATTTCTTCGGTGATTATCCCGGAGCCATCTTTGTTGATGGTGATTTCGGTTTTAGATTCGAAGCAGCTTGAAAGAAAGAGCGCTGCGGTGAGGGCGAGGACGGAAGTAAGGATTTTTTTCATTAGGAATTAATTCTGTGCTGTGAGAGCGACACTCTAAACAACTTTTGTTTCCCTGTCTTGCACCTTTGTGAAGCTTCGTTAAATTGGCAGAGAAATGAGCGAAGTGGCAGCGGTGAGGGTTAAAAATTTAGTGAAGGATTTCCGAGGGCCTTTCCGTGGGAAGAAGGTGCACGCGGTGAGGGATGTTTCGCTGAAAATTGCGCCGGGTGAGGTGTATGGACTGATCGGTCCGAATGGGTCTGGAAAGTCCACGACGATGAAGGCGGTGCTGGGACTTGTGGCGCCGACTTCAGGAAGTTGTGCGATTTTTGGGAAGAATTCGACGAAGGTGGATTCTCGTGGAGAGGTGGGCTTTTTACCTGAAAACCCCTACTTTTATAAGCATCTTACGGCGGCTGAAACGGTGCGTTTTTATGGTCGCCTATGTGGAATGCGAGGAAGGGTGCTGCGAGATCGTATTGAGGAGATGTTGGAATTGGTAGGTTTACAGGAGGCACGGGACCGCCGTTTGAAGGGTTTTTCTAAGGGGATGTTACAGCGGATTGGGCTAGCTCAGGCCTTGGTGCAAGATCCTCGCCTGGTGGTTTTAGACGAGCCTACGGCGGGGGTGGACCCTAAGGGGTCTCGCGAGATTCGTGATCTGATTTTAACGCTGAAGGAGAGAGGAATCACGGTGTTTCTTTGTTCCCATCTTTTGGAGCAGGTGCAGGAGATTTGTGATCGGGTGGGGATCATTCATGGTGGAGTTTTGGTGAATGAGGGGCGGCTTGATGATCTGATTTCGCTGGAAGATAAGACGGAATTGATCTTAGAGAATGCGTCCTCGGTGTTGATGGAGCAGATCCGTGAATTGGTGGAGGTCACTCACGGGGTGAATTTGGTGTCGGAGGGGCAGGCCCGGACGACCTTGGAGAGTCTCTTTTTAAGGGAGACGCAGGGGGCTTCATCTCAGGAGGGAAGAAGGCAAAGGAGTGGGAAATCCCGTAAGCGTATTATCAGGTAAAGTGTTATGAGTTCTCCATCTTCTTTTTTTTCCCCTCGCCGAGTTTTGATCATCGCGCAGAGCACGGTGACACAGCTGGTGCGGATGAAGATTTTCTACTTTCTTGCACCGGTAGCCCTTCTTTTTCTGGGTTTACAGTTCTTTGATGCGATTTGGTTCGAGGGGCCTGAGGCCCTGATGCCGGAGCAGGAGCTGCGGATGCATAAGAATATCTGCTTGGGCACGATGATGCTGTTCACATCGCTCTTTGCGATCGTCTCTACTGCTTTGTTAATTCCGGGCGATATTGAGGATCGGACCTTGTATACGATTTTATGTAAGCCGGTGCCGCGCTTAGATTATCTCGCGGGGAAGCTCCTTGGGGTGATTGTGGTGCTTTTTATCGCAATGTTGGTGATGGATGTTCTTTTGGTGACGACTTTGCATTTCCGCACAGAGGAGAAGTTGTTGCAGACGACTGAGTATATGGTGAAAATCGGCTATCCAGAGCGTGAGATCGCTGCTGGGCGAGCGGAAATCGCGGCTCACGGGCCTACCATTCTTTTACAGTTCGGGGTTTTATCTCATTTTTTAAAGGCCTGTGTGATTGCGGCGGTGGCCTTGCTTATTTCGACCTTTTCTACGTCTACCCTTTTTACGATCGCGACGAGTGTGATGATCTGGATTATTGGCTCATTCCAGTCGATCGCGCGTGATGGCTTGTTCAATGATGCCAGCTTTGGGGAGGCCCCTAGCTGGGCAGATAAAATTGTGGGAACCTTAATCTCGCTGGTGTTTCCGGATTTCCAGCTGTTCGAGGCTATCTCTGACGCTGCGGCACGAGCGGAGGATGTGCTTTACTCAGATGTGGGGCAGTTGCTGGGCTTGAGTGTAGTCTATGTGGGAATCTATGTGGTGCTTTCGTGGTTTGTCTTTTCAGATAAGGAGTTCTAGAATGTCAGATTAAATGAAACGATTTAAGATACTGCGTAACTTACTCATGGTGACAGGAGTGATCTTGCTTACGGGGTATTTGCGGATGCCTTATGAGCAAAAGTTTACGGAAGATTTACGTGAACGTAGGATTGTGCAGCCTCGGATTGCCACTTCGACTTGGGGGGATATGGGGCAGACGAGCTTAGCAGGAGTCTTCGGCGGTTTACGCACGGTGATGGCGTCTATGATGACCTTAAAAGGGCAGGGGAATTTTGAAAACAATGAGTGGTATGATTTGAAAAAGGATTACGAGGTGATCACTACGCTAGATCCTTATAATGAATTTTACTGGAATCATGGGGGATGGCACATCGGCTATAATGCGGCCTCTTGGGCTAGGTCGAATCGTGAATTTAGTCCAGCACGTCAGCGGATTATGGAGATGGATTTCATCGAAGCCGCAGATGATTTTTACCGTAAAGGGCTGAAGTATCTTCCGGATTCTAAGACACTTTGGTTTGAGATCGGGGCGATGTGGTCAAATCAGTTTAAGCGTCCTGACTATGAGCGTGCTGCGGAGGCTTTTAAGATGGCTAAGGAGTCGCCAAATCCAGTGCATCAGCGTCGCTATTTGTTCACTTTAGCTCGGATTCCGGGAAGGGAAGTGGAGGCTTATGAGGAGGCGATCAGGCTGATTTCTGAGGATCGGAGACATCTGGGTGTGCCGACGTTCCGCTGTCTTCTCGTGGTGTTGGCCTCTAACCCGGATCTCCCGCCAGCACGTTTCCACCCTAGGGTGGAGGATGTTTTCTCTAGTAAGGAAAAGGCCTATCAAGATCTTTATAATTACCGCCAACGGGTTTTGGAGGAGGGATTTTTTAAAGGAGAGATCGATGGGATCCTCCGTAAGCTGATTGTGGAGTTAAATGTTGAAGATGCTTTAAACCCATTTGTGACGCCCACTCAGAAGCGAATCCATACGGAGAAATGGCGCCGGGACCTTGATAAACCGAAGACGATCCTACCTGACTGGCTGAAAAAGAATGAGGAGTGAAGTTTTTCTGGGGGGGTGGTAAAGGTTCTTAATAATCTGACCTTTACACTCTGCGATTGCCTAGCAATTCTCTCGCGCCGCCACCAGATTTATAGCGTTATGCGCATTGCCCTTTTCGGAGATATTCACGCCAACCTCGAGGCCCTCGAAGCTGTCTTACAAGACGCGAATGAGCAGGGCTGTACTGACTACGTCTGCATGGGCGATATTGTAGGCTATAATGCAGACCCCGCAGCTTGTTTAGAGCGAGTGCGCTCTGCGGGCTGGCCCGTAGTGAAGGGAAATCACGATGAAGATGCCTCAGGCGAGCATAGTTTAGAGACGATGAATCCTGTAGCGGCAGCGGCGCTGGAGTGGACCCGCGATCAGCTTAGTCTAGAGCAGCGTGAATGGCTGCGCACGATTCGGATGGTGCGTCAGGTGGAGGATTTTACAGTGGTGCACTCCACTCTGGATCAGCCGCAGTCATGGAACTACGTCACGAATAAATTCGATGCGATGTCGAATTTCTCTTATCAGTTTACGAATCTTTGTTTCCACGGGCACACTCATGTGCCACGTATTTTTGTGAAAGATTCTCGGGTTTCGGAACTAGAAGCAGAGTCTGTGGTGGTCGAGCCTGGGACGAAGTACTTCGTGAACACAGGCTCGGTAGGTCAGCCGCGTGACGGTGACTGGAGGGCTTGTTACGTCATTTATGATCTCCCGACTTCTACCGTGTGGTTCCGCCGTGTGGAATATGATATTGCGACTACTCAGCAGAAGATCCGTGATGCGGGTCTACCGGCAGTCTTGGCCGATCGTCTTGCGGAAGGCCACTAGGGTTTCGTTGATAGGCGGAGTGATGGGCGCGGCCTCGTGCTTTAGCTCTCATTTAGACTCTTCGGTGGGGCGCTCGCTCTCGATTTCTTCGCAGGATTTTCCAAAAGAGCTTGCGAGAGTCTCGCGCAGTCCATGGGTGTCTGGGAACTGGGTGAAGACTTTGGCGAATGGGGATGCCTTTTTCCCGGTGATGCTTTCAGCGGTGAAGGGTGCCAGCCGGAGTATCACCTTAGAGACCTTTGCCTTTGTTGAGGCTCCGATTACGGCAGAGTTCTCGCGGGCTCTCGCGGAGAGGGCCAAGGCTGGGGTGCCAGTTAAGGTGATCCTTGATAAGGTAGGCTCGGCAAAGGCAGGGAGGGGGAATATCGCTTTAATGAGGTCTGCTGGAGTGGAGCTTCATTTTTACCACCCACTTCATATCTTACGACCTCGTTATTCTAATAACCGGACTCATCGGAAGATTTTAGTGGTCGATGGTGATGTTGCTTTCACGGGGGGGGCGGGCTTTGCGCATGCTTGGACCGGTGATGCTGAGGAGCTGCCGAATTGGCGCGATACTCAGTATGAAATTAGGGGGCCAGTGGTGGCTGGCTTTCAGGAGGCCTTCGCTGATAATTGGCGTGAGTTGACGGGGGAGAAGTTAGAGGGAACTTCGTACTTCCCATCTCTTAAGAGGCAGGGCAAAATTCCAATGCAGGTGGTTTATGATGGTCCTAAAGATCGCTCGCAACCGCTTGCTCATGGAGTCTTAGCAGTGGTGAATGGAGCCCGAGAGTCTCTTATTTTACAGCAATCTTACTTCATTCCGAATCGCAATTTTCGAGCGGCTCTCCTTCGAGCGGCAGCTCGGGGGGTGAGGGTAGAGGTGCTGATGCCGAATCATTATGTTGATTCAAAGCCAACCCGTTGGGCGTCTCAAAACCATTGGGAGGAGCTCTTAAAAGGGGGAATCCGTCTTTACCAGTATGAGGCGACGATGATGCATTCTAAGCTTCTGGTGGCAGATGGGCAGCTGAGTGTGGTGGGGTCAGGTAATTTCGATGACCGTTCCTTTTTTATTAATGATGAGGTGAATCTGCATGTGCGTTCTCGTGAATTTGCACGCGAACAGGAGGTGATGTTTCGGGATGATCTGAAGCGGTCCCGTGAGATTACTTTGGCAAATTATAAAAGGGTCTTAGAGCCTGCTTATCAGCGATTTTTCGCCCGTTTTTTAGAGTCGCAGTTATAAGCTATTCCTCTAGTCCTAATTTACGGCGAGCCTCGCTGAGTTTATTCGCCTGAATGATGGCGAGAGGATCAGGGGTGGAAGAGGCGAGAGGGTGTGTTTTGAAAAAATCCTCTAGATCTAATCGGTTAGGAGCTGGGGAGGTGTTTTGTGAGTTTAAGTCGATGCCTCCTATTTGTTCTAGGGCGATGTCGATGGCGACTCCTTCTCGCAGTTCAAGTTTCACACTGCCTTCCCCTAGGCCTAGGGAGCCTCCACGGGGGATGTGTTGCCCGACTTTCACGGAAATTCTTTGGAGGCCAGAGTAGAAGCTTTGGATAATGTCTCCATTAGGGAGGCGGTGTCCTAGGAGGACTGCTTTTCCGAGATAGCCGCTGGGGTTGCCAGTGTAGAGGACGAGTCCAGTGGCGACGGCACGGGCCTGTGTAGTAGGGAAGCGCTGGAAGCTCCTTGCGGTGGGGAGGCGGAATTGCTCCATGGGTGACATGGTGCTGAGATTAGGCTGGAACTGAGTGGTGATGAACTCGGGATCGTGCTCTTTTTCACGGCTGTGAATGGCGATAGGGTATCCCGCTACGGAGTCTGCTTCCTGCCAGTGCCTGAGGGAATGGGCGTAGTATTTAGTGGGTTCTGATTGGTGCAGGACGCCAATCGTCAGAAAGGTGATACCGAGGAGGATGATGCCGGTGACGATGAGGTGCTGACGGCGGATTTTCATCTCGGGTGAGGGTGGATACGTTGACTTTAAAAGGCAATCTGAAAGATCTTTGTGATTTCTATTGTTTATGAAATTTGACGAAACGGTCCTTTCGGCATACACTTTGCCACGATGAAAAAAGTTTTCACCCTCTCAGTGGTCGTAGCGGCCCTCGGTGTCTTGGTCTACGCACAGGAAGACAAGAACCCTGTGATGCCAGTCTCTAAAGAAATCCCAAAAGCGATGAGTAAAGAAGAAGCAAGTCAGGTCTCTGATACAGAATGGAAGAAGCGCCTTAGTTCTGCGCAGTATACGATTTTACGTAAATCAGGAACGGAGCGCTCTAACGGTAAGGTTTATAAGGAGTTTAAAGAACAAGGGGGGGGGACTTACTTCTGTGTGGGCTGTGATACGGAGTTATTTTCTTCAAAGGAGAAATTCGATTCCGGTTCTGGATGGCCTTCTTTTTATGATCCCTCACAATCTGAAAATGTGAAGTCGGTGATGGAGAGTGATGGGAGTGGGCGCGTGGAGGTGCGCTGCGCAACTTGTGATGGTCATTTAGGCCATGTTTTTAGTGGAGAAGGGCATAATAACCCTACGGATAAGCGCTACTGTATTAATGGAACGGTGCTGAAATTTGTTCCGGCTAAGGGTGAAGAATAAAGGGCGAGTAAGCTGTTTACAGCATCACCGCAGAATGTAAATGCTCGATAAGGAGCTCACTCTTATGTTAATTAATTTTAAAAAAGGCTCGGTTTTCTGGGCCTTTTTTTGCGTCCATTTCGTGTTTTGTGCGAGCAGTGTTTCTGCTGAGACGAAAGCGGAAGATGGCTTTGTGAAACTTGCTCATTTCTTGGTCTGGGCAGACCAAGCTCTAGCGGAGGATGATTATGAGGCCCTTGCTAGACCTCAGTTGGTAAAAGCTTCTGAGCTGCTTAAGATCCATTATCTGAGAAAACTAGATGAGGATCTGGGTGAAGGGAGTCTTGTGAAGGTCTTTGGAGGGCGAGAATTTCCCAAGGGTTCAGCAACTTTTAAACTGGGTGGTCACTTTAAGGAGTTAGGGTGCCATCATCTTGATTTCGTGAAGAAGGAGGGCAGGTGGTTTCTGAGCCGTATTTGGCAATGTCGCTAGGAGAAAGGTGCAGGTTTTTTTAGGGGGAATCTAGGGTCCAAGGTAAAGCTATTGAGATTTACTCGACTGAAAACGGGGGGTATAGAGTGAGGTGATGCTGAAAGGGATGCTGACGAGGAGGTTTTTTTTCAAAGTGTCCCTGTGTTTGTTTGCGCTGGTTTTCTTGGGTCTACTGGGAGCTCTTGGTGTGATTTTTATGCAGATCGAGTGGCTACGGAGGCTGGCGAGGGTCGTCTTTTTGAGAGGGCAGAGCAGGTTCCGCCGACTGAGGTGGCTTTAGTCTTCGGCTGTGCGAAGAATTATCAGGGGCGGGAGAATCTTTATTTTAAGCATCGCATCGAGGCGGCGGTGGCTTTGTGGCAAGCGGGGAAGGTGAAGTGCTTTATCGTCTCTGGGGATAATCATGCCGAGAGCTATAATGAGCCAGAGGATATGAAGAGTGCGCTGGTGGCGGCTGGGGTGCCGGCGGAGAAAGTGATTTGTGATTATGCGGGCCTGCGTACGCTCGATTCCGTGGTGCGGGCGAAAGATATATTCGGGCTCACGAAGGTGGTGCTGATCTCGCAGCAGTTTCATAATGAGCGGGCGGCTTATCTTGCAGAGTCTGTGGGACTGGAGGCGGTGGGGCTAAATGCGCGGTCGGTCGGTGGGCCTTCTGCAAAGAGGAATGCACGGCGGGAGAAATTAGCCCGCGTGAAAATGTGGCTGGATGTGAATGTGCTGAGGACGAAGCCTAAATTTCTAGGGAAGAAAGAGGAGCTTCCACTCTGAGCGAGGAGGGCTGCTTTTTTAGGAGGCTGACTGCCTTCTTGCGCTTTGTTTTGGCTTATGACATTTTCCTTCGATGAAGGTGTATGTTTGGCTACTTTTGGGATTTTCTCTGCTTTGCGCGGAGGCGGTGGAGAAGGCTGAAAAATACCATAAACTTCTTTTGAGAAATTCCACTAATGCGGTCTTAATGGAACGTTTTGTGAATGCGTGGCTCGATGAAGGTGAGCGTGATGACTTGGAGAAGTGGCTGGAGGAAGGAGTGGCAGAGGGCGGCGTGGCGCAGCGCCGAGTCTTGGCGCATTACTATGAGACGATTGGCTCGCGCGAGCGGGCTTTAGCAGAGTATGAGAAGGTGTTGATGGTGGAACCGGAGGATGGGGAGACTGCTCTTGCGGTGGCTAAGTTACGGGGAGCAGGGCTAGATTTTGAGGGGGCTTTGCAGGTTTTAGCGGGGCGGGAGGATGTGGAGGCGGTCACTTTACGGGGGACTTATGAGCAGCGCCTGGGAAATACGAAGGTGGCTTTGGAATTGTGGCGAGGACTTTTAAAGAAGAAGCCGCAGGACCGCGAGCTGCGTGAGGACTTGGTGAGCTTGTTCCGAGAAGAAGGCTTGGGAGAAGAGGCTCGGACTTTACAGGCGGAGCTGGTGATGATGGAGAAGGATCCCTTGCGGAGGGCTCTAGACGAACTTGATCTGGGGGATTTACAGTTAGAGGATGAGCTGCGGGATGAGGCTTTACTGAGTTACCGGAAAGTGCTGGCTCAGTCTGGGAGTGCTTCGTGGTTAGAGCGGGAGGCTTTGCATAAAATAAATGAGGTTTTCCGGAGAGAGCGTGACGTGCTTGCCTTAGGGGATTTCTTAAAAAGTTTACGCGAAGAAATGCCACATCGTTTAGCTTTACAGAAGTCCTTTGCGCGCCAGCAGGTGCTACTAGGTGAGGTGGATGGAGGAGTGGCCGCTTTCCGTGAAATTTTACGCAGGGCTCCGGGAGATGTGACCCTGCGTGAGGAGTTTATCGAGCTTCTGGCTTTTGCGGGACGCTTTGAGGAGGCGGCTGAGGAGATGAGCTCACTCATCGAGGTGGGGGTGACGGCTGAGCGCTGGCTCCGCTTGGCTGAGCTGCAGAATGAGGGAGATGAAGAGAGAG